>JAHDDA010000204.1 GCA_020629595.1 Chitinophagales bacterium | reverse complement strand
ACATTCGATTTGACTGGGCAATAAAGAAAATAATCAGAAATAAAGCTGATTTTGGCATTCTTGAAGGATTTCTGTCTGAGTTGATTGGTGAAAACATTCAAATTCAAGCAATTTTAGAGAGCGAGAGCAATCAAGAAAACGAAAAAGATAAATTCAATCGAGTAGATTTATTAGTTGAAAACTCAAAAAAAGAGTTGATAATAATTGAGGTTCAAAATTCACACGAATTAGACTATTTTTTAAGAATATTATTCGGTATTTCAAAAGCGATAACAGAACACATAAAAGAAGGAGAAGCTTATTCAAAAATCAAAAAAGTAATTTCTGTAAATATAATTTATTTCAATTTAGGACAAGGTGAAGATTATGTTTATAGAGGTACGACCAACTTTAGAGGAGTTCATCAAAACGATGAATTACAATTAAGTCCAAGTCAAAAAAAACTATTCGGAAAAGAAACAATAGCTGAACTGTATCCAGAGATTTATCTAATCAAAGTCAATCAATTTGATGACATTGCAAGAAATACGTTGGATGAATGGATTTATTTTTTCAAAAACAGTGAGATAAAACCGACTTTTAAAGCCAAAGGATTAAAAGAAGCAAATCAAAAATTAATGGTTGCCAATTTGCCAAAAGAGGAGCGAAAATCTTATGAACGATATTTGGATAATTTACGATACCATGCAAGTATAGCTGAGACATTAAAATTTGAGGCAGAAGAAAAGGTAAGAAATAAACGTTCAATAGAAATTGCAAAAGAATTACTTGCAAACGATGTCTCAATTGAGATAATTGTGAGTTCAACAGGACTTACGAAAGATGAAATTAAAAAACTATAAAAATGAGCCAGTAGGCAACAAAAGCTGTAACGCACAACTTTGGAAAGTTGTATTTTGTGAGTTTCAGTTTTTAGCGTTAGCTTTGTTATAGTTTAAAAATAAAACGGTTTTGTATCGGTGCAACATTATAACCAAACCGTTGCTTACCTTTACTTTCAAGGCGAATTTATTCCCTTGCATTTAAAAATTACATTTTTGTCCTGTACTAAACTTCAAATTCTAATTTTCAAACCTATGTCAAACGAGCTTAAAAAATGCCCACAATGCGATTGTCCGTATGGATATTATATGAGTGAAACCAGCTATGTTTGTCCCGATTGTAATCACGACTGGAATCCAGTGGAGGAAGGACCATTAATTGTTAAAGATGCAAACGGCAATATTTTACAAGATGGAGATTCGGTTGTTTTAATAAAAACACTAAAAGTTAAAGGAGCACAAGACCCAGTAAAAATTGGCACAAAAGTCAAAAAAATTCGATTAGTTGAAGGCGACCACAACATTGCTTGTAAAATTGAAGGCTTTGGAGCAATGGGTTTAAAATCGGAATTTGTAAAAAAAGCCTAAAAAAGTGCTTAGTTTTGAGTTTTTATTACTTAGTTACTCAACTAACAACTCAAAACTCAAAACTTAAAACTCATTCGGTGTTATTTTTGTAAGCTCAAAATTGAATTAAGAAAAAACATAATGGCAAGAGTTTTAAAATTCGGTGGAACTTCAGTTTCAACTCCTGAAAGAATTAAAGAAATTTGCGAAATATCAAAAAATATTTTAGCCCAAGAAGATAAAGTAATTGTAGTAGTTTCGGCTATGGGTAAAGACCCCGCAACAAAATATATTGGCACTACCGATTATTTAATTAATATGGGCAAAAAGGCTGAGAAAGCAGATAAATCATTTATTGAAGAATTATCTTACTTAGAAGAACGCCATATAAATGCTGCTACGGCTTTATTAAACAAAGAAAACTTAGCACATTTTACAGAATTTTTAGGTCAAAAAGTAAATAACTTAAGAAACTTACTACATGGAGTTTACTTATTGAAAGAACTTTCTGCAAAGGCTTTAGACTGTATTTGTAGTTTTGGAGAATTATGTTCATCAAAATTGGTATCGCTTTACTTTTCTCAAAAAATGCCAAGTACCAAATTTTTAGATGCTCGTAGAGTATTAAGAACAAATAGCGATTTTGGAGCTGCATTAATCAACTTTGATATTACCGACCAACAAATTGATATTCAAACCCAAAAAGATGGGATGTATGTTATGGGAGGCTTTATTGCTACAAACGATAAAGAAATGACCACAACGTTAGGTCGTGGAGGTTCAGATTATACAGCAGCAATAATGGCGGCGGGTATTAAAGCCGATAGCCTAGAAATTTGGACGGATGTAAATGGTGTAATGACCGCCGATCCACGCAAGGTTAAAGAAGCATTTTCATTAACGCATCTTACTTATGAAGAAGCTATGGAAATGTCGCATTTTGGTGCTAAAGTTTTACATCCACCAACGGTTCAGCCAGCGTTAAGTAGCAATATTCCTATTTATATAAAAAATACTTTTGAGCCAGATTACCCCGGTACTTGTATTAGCCAAGAAGCCAACGATAAACATTTAGTTAAAGGTGTTTCGTCAATTGCCAATGTTAGCTTGCTTAGTATTCAAGGCACAGGCTTAATTGGTGTAAGTGGAATTGCGGCTCGTTTGTTCAATGCTTTAGCAAGAGCCAAAGTAAACATTATTTTAATTACTCAAGCCTCTTCAGAACATTCAATCACTTTTGCTATTAAGCCTGAAGATGTAGAAAGAGCAGAATTTATTATTCACGCTGAATTTGAGTATGAAATTAATGCAGGACAAATAAATCAATTAAATATTCAAAACGATTTATCAATTGTAGCCATAATTGGCTCTGGAATGAGACAAGTTTCTGGAATTTCAGGAAGAATGTTTAAATCGTTGGGGCAAAACGGCATTAATATTTATGCCATTGCTCAAGGTTCTTCAGAGTTGAATATTTCGGCAGTTGTACATTCAAACGATACAGTAAAAGCATTAAATGCATTGCACCAATCATTTTTCTTATCGAACACCAAAACATTAAATCTGTTTGTGTTAGGTGTTGGTTTAATAGGTGGAACATTATTACAGCAAATTAAAAAACAAACTGAAAAATTACTTAAAGACAAATCGCTTCGTTTTAAAATTGTTGCACTTTCCAATTCAAGAAAAATGCTATTTGATGAAAACGGAATTGAAATAGATGGATACAAGGAACACTTAGAAAAAGGAAATGATGCTGATTTAAAAGGTTTTGTTGAAAAAATGATTTCAATGAATAAAGCCAACAGTATATTTATTGATAATACAGCAAGTAAAGCTCCTTCTGAATTTTATGAAGAAATATTAAAGAAAAGTATTTCAATTGTTACACCCAACAAAGTAGCCAATACTTTAAGTCAAGAAAGATACGAAAACCTTAGACATTTAGCCAAAGTAAATAATGCTCGTTTTCGATATGAAACAAATGTAGGAGCAGGTTTACCTGTAATTTCAACACTAAAGGATTTACTTAATTCTGGTGATAAAGTATTGAAAATAACAGCAGTACTTTCTGGTTCATTATCTTTTATTTTCAATAGTTTTAAAACAGGAACTTCTTTTTACGATATTGTTAAAGAAGCCAAAGAAAAAGGATATACCGAACCAGACCCAAGAGATGATTTAGGCTTAACAGATGTTGCCCGAAAAGCCTTAATTCTTTCTAGAGAAATTGGTTTAAAAATGGAGTTGTCAGATATAGATTTACAGCCAATACTACCACAAAAATGTATGGATGCAGAAACTGTTGATGATTTCTTTAATGAATTGAAAGCAAACGAAGGTTATTTCGATAATTTACTTCAAAAAGCCTTAGACAACCAAAGTGTTTTAAGAATAATTGCTGAAATTACACCAGAAAAATCACAAGTAAGCTTACAACAAGTAAATGCATCAAATCCTTTTTATAGCTTATTGGGAAGTGAAAATATGATTGTTTTTAAAACTGAGAGATATTTCGACACACCACTTATAGTACGTGGACCGGGTGCTGGAGCTGAAGTAACTGCAGCAGGGGTTTTTGCTGAAATAATTGCAGAAGCCAATGAGTTAGATGCGAATTAATTTGGGCTATCCAAGATTTTCTCAATAGATTTCCATAATAGCGAAGCCGATTTTTCCCAACTAAAAAATTGGCTTCGTTTTAAACCTTGTTCAACTAAAGCATTACACAAGTCTTTATCACTTACTATCATTTCCATTTTTTGTGCAATATCATCAGCATTTTTGTCATCAACCAACAAAGCAGCTCCGTCTGCCACTTCTGGCATAGAAGTATTGTTTGCCGTAATCACAGGAACACCAGCCCTCATTCCTTCCAAAATGGGCACACCAAATCCTTCAAATTTTGATGGATATAACATTGCAGTAGCAGAACCTACATACTTTACCAAATCTTCTGGAGTAGTCCAACTTTTAAAAATTACTTCGCTTTTATAATTACCAAGTTCATTGTAGGCATCTTCCATTTTACTCGTCCAAAATTTCTTGTTACCTATTAGTAAAAGTTGATATTCATTCGATTTTTTTTCCTTGAACAATTTAAAAGCCTTTAAAATATTCGCAATATTTTTTCTTGGTAATAATGTTCCTACAAATATAAAATAAGGTTTTCCTTTGCAAATTGTAGCCTTTGTTTTTACTTGAACATCTGTGCTAACTGGTTTAAAAATTGGATTTACGCCATTGTAAACTACATCAATCTTATCATTTTCAATCTTATATCTGCTGTGAATATCCTGTTTTGAAAACTCTGAAACTGTTGCAATTCTTGTTGCTTTTTTTGCGTATTTAGGAAAGTAATTGGTATAAAAATATTGGAAAGAAAATGGTAAATCTTTTTCAAAATAATGAAAATTCAAATCGTGAATTACAGCGAGTTGTGGTAAATTACTTGCAAGACTTAAATAACCATCGGGTGATACAAAAATATTGGGTTTGTACTTTTTAAAAAAACGGGGCAAACTAAATTCCAGCCACCAATAAATTAATAATGGGTGTCTAGTTGGTGGAGGTACAACTACTGGTGTAACATTATTGCTAAAAATAAATTTTTCATCGTATTTTCTATCGAAAATAAAAATAAATTCGTGTTCGGAATGTTTTTTTACAATATGTTGTAAGGTATTGTAGGTAAACCAACCTATTCCGTCCATTCCTTTTGGCAAAAGCAGGCGAGTGTTTACGGCAATCTTCATTT
>JAHDDA010000203.1 GCA_020629595.1 Chitinophagales bacterium | reverse complement strand
TTAATTATTTTTAATTACTGCTACATTTTTGGGCAATTACCTAATCAGAGCTACCCTGCCGCTGAAGTTGGAGAAATTATTAGTCCCCAATTAAGTACAAAACACTTAAACCAGCCTTCTGTTGTAAATGGTTATGCTATTTTAGCGGGAAATGCAGCACATGAAGTTTGGGATATTTCAGACCCATATAATCCAGTTTTTCAAACTGAATTTTTAAGTGTTCACGCCAACGGAGAGGCAGAAAGTCATCAGATTTCCTATCATAAGGATAATGATGGCAATACCTATTTATGTACAGTTTCAGGAAAAGGAATTGATATTTGGAATCTTACAGATCCAACTAATGTAGTTTATGTGTCGGCTATGGAGTTACCTGGGATAAACTATGGTGATGTTTCTAATGCTTTATGGGGAGTATGTTGGCAGGGCGATTACATTTATTTAGGAGCAACAAACAATGGTATTTATATAGTGGATGCAAGCGATAAAGCCGATCCTGTTTTAGTAAATACGATTGGTGTTGATCAAATAGGAAATATTTTCGCAGGACCATTATTTGCTGTGGGTAATTTATTGGTAGTTACCTCACCAAAAGGACACGCAGGAATAGCTACTTTGGATATTAGCGATAGCGTAAATCCGTTTTTACTTGATAGTTGGATATCAAATGATAATAGTTATATTGGTGGATTTTATGGAAACCACGCAACCTTAATAGATCCTTATAGGGTTTTTGATGTTACATCAGACCCTACAAATATAAATTTACTCCACACTCAAACTATTCCTAAATCAGAATATGTATCATTTGATGATAGACATTTGTTTCTTGGTGGTTTAAGAGGAGGTACACAAGGAGTTTATAAATATGATATTTCTGATGTTACCAATCCTACACTTGTTAGAAGAATAGAAGGTCGAGATGAACGTTGGGATGATCAGTTTAGCTGTGCAATTGGTAACTTACTAATTATAGCAGATGACCAAAATGTAAATGGCTATGTAGGAGCAGTGCTTGCGGTACACGAACAAAATCCAGATACAAACCCACCAGAAGTAATGTATGTAAACCCTGTTAATTTAAGTACAAACCAACCCATTTCCTCAAAAGTAGGGCTTTCAATAAGTGATTGGATTGACTTTGAGTCGGTAGATTTATCAAGCTTTATGGTACGTCCTGTTGGAGGACAAGCAGTTTCGGGAAAATGGGGTTGGACTTATACTACACTCAACTTTGAACCTGATGAATTATTACTACCTTACACCACTTACGAAATTGTAATTCCACAAAATGGCATAAAGGACCTAGTTGGAAATACTATGCAAAGCAACTTTATTTCAACGTTTACAACAGGTAGCACTATAAATAATAATGGCGACCCCTCCATTGGACCTATTCAACCAATAGAGGTTTCTGAGCAATCAAATTGGTTTATGATAAATCCCGAACCCAATTTTATTTACGAATGGGAAACAGGCGATGGCAGTGTAGTGGCAGGCACTTCGGCAAACTATCAATATAGTGAACCAGGTAGATACCCTGTAACACTTAATATTTATGAAACGGCAAACGCTCAATCGGTTTATGAGGCAGAAGGTGCAATATTAAGTGGTGGAGTAGTTCAGGCGGCAAATAATTTAGGATATTCAGGTACAGGATTTGCAGATTATCCATCTTCAACAGGTGAAAACGTTTATGTAGAGTGGAATATCAACCGAAATGATACTTCTGTTGAAACATTATATTTTTCTTATGCTTTAGCAAGCGGTAACAGACCTTTACACTTATCTGTAAATGGAGGAAATGATGTATTAGTAGATTTTTCTGGCTTAGGTGCTTGGACTAATTATACCGAAATTGCCATTCCGAATATTACATTAAATGCTGGAAATAATACAATTCGATTATCAGCTACCGCTGGTTCTGCTGGTCCTAATATCGATTATTTAAGAGTAAATCCAGAACCAACAACAACACTTCCTACGCTAGTTAATTCTATTTCTTTCACTCAAATTGTTTACAATACCCTTACCTCTAATCCCCCCATTGAAAGTACTGCTATTATTAAATCAGAGGATAATATTTGTACTGTAAATCAAGATGCAAACACCGTTACTTTTGTTAACTACCTTACTTTAAATAAATTGGCAGAAACACCAGTTGGGATAAAACCTGTATCGCTATGTAATGTAGGCAACGAAATATGGGTACTTAACAAACAAAGTAATAATATTTCGATAATCGACAAATTTTCATATAACGTAATTCAAACTATAAGTTTACCCAACGCCTCACAACCCACAGCCATATTAGCCAATCACACTTTAAGCAAAGTTTATATTGCTTTAGAAGCTACTGGAAAAGTTATTGAAGTAAATACCACTTCAAAAACTATTACCAACGAGTTAAATATGCCCGAAATTTCAAACGAGCTTGCACCCACATTAGGAGCAATGGCTCTAAACAGTACGGGAGCTTTTTTATATGTTACTCAATTAATTTCTGCAAATGAAACTGCCAAAGTTTATAAAATAAATACTGCTTCATTTTCAATTGATAAAACAATTACTTTAAGCGAATCTGTGGGTATTGATGAAAGTAAATTCGCAAGAGGAATTCCGAATTATTTAACAGGCATTACTTTAAGCCCAGATGGAAATGAAGCCTGGGTTGCTTCGAAAAAAGATAATATAAAAAGAGGCTTAATAAGAGATGGACAACCGCTTCAGCACGATAATACAGTAAGAGCAATTACTTCTGTTATTCAGCTTAGTTCCGATACCGAAACACTAAACGAAAGAACAGATATTGATAATAGTGATCGTTGTCATTCTGTTACTTTTAGTACACTTGGCGATGTGGTATTTGTTGCATTACCAGGTAATAAAGAGATTTTTGTTCTTGATGCAAACTCGAAACAAGAAATTGCACGTTTACCCTGTGAAGATGTCCCCACACATATTTACTATGACAATTCGGTTAAAAGATTATATAGCCTAAACTTTATGGATAGAAGCCTAACAGTTTTTGATGTTTCGGATATCATTTATGGCGGAAGTACCTACAATAAAATAGCCACCGTACCAACCGTAGATAATGAAACGCTTGCATTGAATATACTACAAGGTAAAAAAATATTTTATGATGCTACTTCATTGAAATTAAATGAAGATGGCTATATGTCGTGTGCTTCTTGCCACTTAGATGGCGGGCAAGATGGGCAAGTATGGGATATTAGCAACTTAGGAGAAGGTTTAAGAAACACCATAGATTTAAGAGGCAAATCGGGTATAGGACACGGAAAATTACACTGGACAGGAAATTTTGATGAAGTACACGATTTTGAAATTCAGATTAGAGAATTGAATAATGGAACGGGCTTAATGACCGATAATGATTATTTTTCAGGTACAACAAAAGAAGCATTAGGTGATTCAAAAGCAGGTAAATCTACAGATTTAGACGCATTGGCGGCTTATGTCGAGTCATTAAATTCATTTCCCAAAAGCCCCTACAAAAACAACAACGGAAGTTTAACCAATGATGCAGTTTTAGGTAGAGATATTTTTATGCAGCTTGAATGTTACAACTGCCATTCGGGAAGTGATTACACCAATAGCAACGCCAACTACTTATACGATGTTGGTACATTAAAAAACACATCGGGTTCTAGATTGGGAAGTAATTTACTTGGCTTAGATGTACCTACTTTGAAAGGGCTTTGGTACACAGCTCCTTATTTACACGATGGCTCGGCAAGTAATTTAAAAGAGGTACTAACAACACATAATCCCGATGGGAAACACACAGACATATCTTCTTTATCGGCAACCGATTTAAATAGATTAGTTGCTTTTCTAAAACAAATTGACGACATAACCCCTATTGCCCCTGAGTCTTCTATTACTTTATCTGTAGATTATCCTTCAGATGGCGATGAAGTAGAAGAAAATATACAATTACCTATTAATATCTCATTTAGCTTAGATAATGTGAGCAAAGTTGAATACTACATTGATGATACTTTGGTTGATACAACTACGGGTAATAATTTAGACGGTTTATGGGGCAATACTCAAGTAGGTATTCACGAAATATATGTTAAAGCATTTTATGGTAGTGGAATGGCGGTAGTCTCAGATTGTGTACAGTTTAAAGTATTAGTGTCTTCACCTTGCCTTGTTGAAGGAACTTTATGTGATGATAACGATAGTTGTACCACTTTTGATATGTACGATGCTAACTGTAATTGTGTTGGTACTTTTGAAGATGCCGATTTAGACGGAATTTGTGATGCTAATGATCAATACCCAGGCTTAAATGACAACTATATTGGTAGAGTAAATATGCGAATTTGTTTGGAGGGCTTCCTTGAATCTAATTCAAATTTAATGAGTACAAAACTTAGAACCAATGCAATTATTAATCCTAATCAACCGTACAACAATGCACCTTATTTTTATAATGGTAACGAAATGGTATCAAACGTATCTTCGTTTGATACACAAGTTGTTGATTGGGTGTTAGTTGAACTTAGAAACAACAATAATCCCGACATTGTCATTGAAAGAAAGGCAGCCTTATTATACGCCAATGGAACTGTTTATGACATTGATGGCTTACCAGGTGTACAGTTTAATTCACCTCCAAACAATACATACCACGTTGCTATTTACCATAAATCGCACCTTGGTGTTATTTCGGCTCAAGAAGTTAACTTACTTACATTTAATCTAATGGATTTTACAAACTCTTCTAGTTCTGCTTTAGGTGCAAACCAATTAAAACAATTACAAAGCACAGTTAATTTTGTACTTTACTGTGGTGATTTTGATGGAAATGGTATAATTAATAATCTTGATTATAATTTATGGGCATCAAACAACGCTGCCGTAAATCAATACTTAAGTTATGATGGTGATGGAAATGGTATAGTGAATAATCTTGATTATAACTTATGGTTATTGAATAGAAGTAAGGTTGGTGAACTTTCAGTACAGTTATAATATAAGTAGTATGTAAAAACCACAAAAAAGGAGTTAAAAAATAAGTTTAGTGTGTAAGTAAATTTTCAAAGCCCAATCTTATAAAACCCCAAAAGCCCATAAGTCATTGACTTACAGGCTTTTATTTGTGTCGGGGTGGCAGGAT
>JAHDDA010000202.1 GCA_020629595.1 Chitinophagales bacterium | reverse complement strand
AAATATTGTGTTCTTCAACGTATTCTAAACCAATTTTTATAGGACTGCTTTTAACATAAGGAGCTTTTACAGTTTTTGTGTAAAAAGGCTCAAAACCACAAGCTTCAAATTCTGAGTTTTCCCATTTAGCGGCGGTATGGTGTGCTTTTTTGTAATTTTCAGCAGTAACTACATTTATTGTATAAAATTTTGTAGCTTTTATATTTTCGTAAGTATGACGAGTAACCGTAAGCGGACGCATAATAAATCCCATACAAGCAGGTTTTGCTCCTAAATGAACAACCGAATTAAAAATGGCTAAATTAGATTCGCATTTTTCATTTATTGTTCCTATTAAATTAGCACCTTTTATGCCCGAAAGTTGGTTGATTAAATTTATTCTGTAAAAACGTTCTAAACCTTCAATATCTTTGCTATTCAAAATCATAGTTGCCTAACAGTAAAAACCGTTTTTTGTTGAATACTTTTCGTTTAATAATAGCTTTATTTTTCTTTTTTTCAATTTCTATTTCAGCCCAAAATAATAAATCTAAAAAAGCCGATTGGGAAATTGAAGTTGAGTATATGATTGACTTTTATACTCAACAAGAAAATAGTTATGGAATTGCTATTGGTGTGATTGAACAAGGAAAAGTACATCAATTTTTTGGTGGAAAAATTAGTGATGAGAATAGCAACGCACCTGATAGCTTATCTTATTTTGAAATTGGTGGATTAACAAAAGCATTTACTGCTGCACTTTTTTTACAAGAATATAAAAATAATCATTTGGAAAGTCTTGATTTACCAATGACCAATTTTCTAAACTTAAATTTTGATAATAAATATTTAGAGCAAATAACGCTAAAACATTTATTGACACATACTGCTGGTTTTCCTAAAAACCCTAATAATTTAAAATTTGTAAAATCCGATGATAATCAAGTTTGGGAAAATTATTCAGAGCAATATTTATTTGACTATTTAGAAAGTTATAAGCCTAAAGAATTATGGAAAGAAGGCGAGAAATATGAATACTCTAATGTTGGTTATGCAATTTTGGGTTGTATAGCCAAAGATACTTTAGGAGCTATTTTAAGAGGACAAAAACAAACAATTCAAGGACATACCATTAAAGGTAAACCAACACCCAGTTGGAAGACTCCAGATTATTTAGATTTTTCTGTAAATACTTATGGTAATCTGCAAAGTTTAATAGGTGTAATTCAAGAATATTTAGCACCAAAAGAGCCTTCACATTTTATGAGCTATCAGTTGTTGCCTCAAATAAAAATTCCTAAGAAAAAAGCAAAAGCTTGTTATGGTTGGCATTTAGTAAAGGCAAAAAAAGTGGGTTGGAGTGTTTACACACATTCAGGTAAAACAACAGGACACCGATGTTTTGTTGCTTTCTGCCCAAAACAAAATTCGGCAGTTATAATTATGGCAAACACCAATACACCTTTGGTTGATAATATTGGCGTTCAGTTGTTAGATATGGTTTTGAAGTGAAAACTCAACACTCAAAAAAAGTAGCTCCAACATCACCTCCTAAAGGTGGATTTGGCTTTGTAACACGAATTTTTACATCAATTTGCCCAAATTTTTTAATTACTTCGTTTTTTATTTCAAAAGCTAAGGTTTCGATCAATTTTTTAGGTTTATAATTAACAGCCTTAACAATTTCATATATCTCGCCATAATCAATAACTTTTTGTAGCGAATCGTTTAAATTTTCTAAATCTAATTCGTACTTAACTTCAACATCGTAAATAAACCAAGCTCCAATTATAGATTCTTCTTTGAAAAAGCCGTGGTAACCATACAATTTTATTCCTTTAATTCCAACTTTTGCCATAATTGCAAAAGTAATGCTTAATTAAAGTTTCTAAAAAATAAGATAACTTTGTGGCTTCAAATCTGTTTAAAACATAGAAACTAATAATTCATAACCTATAATTTATTAAGAATGTCAGTAGATACATTAAACGAAGTGCACAAATCGGTAAAAACTGATTTATACCGTCATCACGATTATTATGCAATTGACGATTTATTAACTGAAGAGCATTTAATTATTCGTGAGTCTGTGCAATCTTGGGTAAAACAAGAAATTAGTCCAATCATTGAAGATTATGCTCAGCGTGCTGAATTTCCAAAGCAAATAATCAAAGGCTTAGGAGAAATAGGAGCATTTGGTCCATTTATTCCAGAAGAATATGGCGGAAGTGGCTTAGACCAAATTTCTTACGGAATTATTATGCAAGAATTAGAACGTGGAGATTCAGGTATTCGTTCTACAGCATCGGTTCAAGGTTCGTTGGTAATGTTTCCAATTTACACTTTCGGTTCTGAAGCTCAAAAACACAAGTATTTACCCAAATTAGCTACTGGCGAAATGATGGGTTGTTTTGGTTTAACAGAACCAAACCACGGTTCAAACCCAAGTGGAATGGAAACCTACTTTAAAGATGATGGCGATCACGTAATCTTAAATGGAGCAAAAATGTGGATTTCAAATGCACCTTTTGCTGATATTGCTGTTGTTTGGGCAAAAAATCCAGAAGGTAAAATCCAAGGAATTATTGTTGAACGTGGAATGGAAGGCTTTACAACGCCAACTACCCACGGAAAATGGTCGTTACGTGCATCAGCAACAGGCGAATTAGTATTTGATAATGTTCGTGTACCAAAAGAAAATATTTTACCAGGCGTAGCCAGTCTTCGTGGACCTTTAACTTGTTTGTCATCGGCTCGTTATGGTATTGCTTGGGGAGCAATTGGTGCAGCTATTGATTGTTATGATTCTGCTTTACGTTATTCTAAAGAACGTATTCAGTTTGGAAAGCCAATTGGTGGTTTTCAGTTAATGCAAAAGAAATTAGCTGAAATGATTACCGAAATTACAAAAGCTCAATTATTGGCTTGGAGAGTTGGTAATTTAAAAGAACAGCACAAAGCAACTCCAGCACAAATTTCTATGGCAAAACGTAATAATGTTAATATGGCATTAGAAATTGCACGTGAGGCTCGACAAATTCACGGTGGAATGGGTATTACTGGAGAATATCCAATAATGCGACATATGATGAATTTAGAATCGGTAATTACTTATGAAGGAACACACGACATTCACCTTTTAATTACTGGACACGATATTACAGGACTTCAGGCGTTTAAGTAATTATAAGTTTTTAGTGTTGAGTTTTAAGTAAAATTCAACTTAACTAAATACCCCAAAGCTCATCTTTTATTAATGAAAGATGGGCTTTTGTTTTTGGTGTATATTTGTTTGAAATTTAAGAAATGGATGCAAAACTTTCAATAGAAGCGTTAACGTCAGAACTAAATCAAGAATTTTTAGATAGATTAATTGCTGTTTTTGGACAAACTAAGGTTAAAATAACAGTCGAAGAGGTTGAATCAGTAGTAATTCAACCATCGCCAGAAATAGCTACGCAACAAAAGTTGCTTTTGAAAGAGAAATTAAAAAAAGGTCTTGCCGAAGTTGATGAAATTATAAAAGGGAGTAAAAAAGGAACAAGTTTAGACGAGTTTTTTGGTGAATTAGAAGAAGAAGTAGAATATGCCAAATAATGTTGAATTAACTTCAAATTTCAAATCCGAAGCTAAACCACTTATTAAAAAATACCATTCATTAAAAAGTGAACTTAAAGCACTTGAAATCGAACTGATAGAAAATCCAAAATTAGGTGATAAGCTTTCTGAAGATATTTATAAAATAAAACTTGCTGTTAAAAGTAAAGGGAAAGGAAAAAGTGGGGGACTTAGAATTATCTCTTTTATTTATACTTTTGATGAATCTTCAAATACTATATTCCTATTATCAATTTATAATAAATCAGAATTTTCAACTGTTGATACTAATGTTATAAAAAGAATAGTTGAACAGTTAAAAAAAGAGTTATCAAAAGATAAACTCACAGCCACCTGGAAAAAACACACCTTAATTTTTAAACAAGCCAGCGGAACTTCTCGTGGTGTTTTAAAAACAAAAGATAGTTATTTTATATTAGTTGAAAACAAAGAAAAACCAAATAAAACCTATATTGGAGAATGTGGCATTTTGCGAGGTTTAAGCATTGATGATCGACCAGATTATGAAGAAAAACTCAGTGAAGTTTGTGAAAATATAAATCAATATCTTAGTTATTCTTCTAACCAACAAGCCAACCTTGAAAGTTTAAAAGAATTTCCCTCTATTCAAATAGGTTTAGAAATAGCACAATTAGAATTAAATGCTACAAAACCACACATTCTTTTCCCTTCAGTATTTACAGAAGGAACAAAGCAACAAAACATAAATGGCTTAATTTGGATGGGAACAGCCGATTTTATGAAACAACAAATTAAGGAAAAATTATCGGCTGGTTTTTCTTGTATAAAAATGAAAATTGGAGCAATTGATTTTGAAACAGAAATAAGTTTGTTAAAATCTATACGTTCAGAGTTTTCTGCTTCAGAAATAGAACTTAGAGTTGATGCTAATGGTGCTTTTTCACCTGCAAATGCTTTAGAAAAATTAAAAAGATTATCGGAATTAGAACTACACTCAATAGAGCAACCCATTAAACAAAAACAGTGGCAAGAAATGGCAAATCTTTGCGAAAAAACACCTTTACCCATTGCTTTAGATGAAGAATTAATTGGCATTTTTGATGAATCGGATAAAATAAAGTGCCTTGAAACAATAAAGCCACAATACATTATTTTAAAACCAAGTTTTATTGGTGGTTTTGCTGGAGCTGATAACTGGATTGCTTTGGCAGAAGAAAGAAATATTGGCTGGTGGGCAACTTCGGCACTCGAAAGTAATATTGGATTAAATGCCATTGCCCAATGGACATTTACAAAAAACAACCCAATGCCACAAGGATTAGGAACAGGTAAATTATATACCAACAACTTTGAATCACCATTGTACATCAAAAATGGGCAAATTGGTTACAATGAAAATAAAAACTGGAATATAGAATTATTGAAAAAAGTATGATGTTTTCTCTATTCCTTATCAAATTTTCCCTTTACTTTAGATTTATGACCAAAAAAGAGTTAGGCGATTGGGGCGAAGAAAAAGCCAAAGAGTACTTAATAGATAACGATTTTAATGTGTTGGCTCAAAATTGGCGATTTCGACACGGAGAAATTGATTTAATTGCCCGAAAAG
>JAHDDA010000201.1:1675-5168 GCA_020629595.1 Chitinophagales bacterium | reverse complement strand
TGTTTCCAGACGGTAAAAAATTTGCACAAAAAGCAAAAAACGCAGGTGTGCAAGTAAACTATTTTGAATACGCCAATATGATGCATACTTGGATGCTTTTCCCTATTCCCGAAGGGAAAAAGGCTGTAAAAGAAATTATTGCTTTACTTTAGAGTTTACCTTTGTAAATATGTTCCGGAACAGAGAAGTAAAACACGCTTCCTTTATTAACTATAGATTCGAACCAAATTTTACCACCAAAAGAGTTAACTATTTTTTTGCAAAGAGACAAACCAATTCCAGAACCTTCAAAGCGTTTTTTTGCATCTAATTGCTTAAAAATTGTGAATACAGTATCCTTAAAATCTTGAGCTATACCAACACCATTGTCTTCAATACTAAAAGTAACAAAGCCATTTTCAATTTCGGAGCTTATATATATTTCTGGCACTTTTCCTTCTTTTACAAATTTTATTGCATTGGAAATTAAATTTTGGAATACCTGTGACAATAATATATCGTTACAATATACATTAGGTAATCTTTCGTAATTAATGTTTGCTTGCTTTTTATTAATTAAGTCTGTTAAATTTTCTATAGCGAAATTTAAAGTCATATTAGCATCAACATAATCCATTTTTAATTGATCTGTTCCAATACGTGAGAATGCTAAAATACCATCAATGAGCCAATACATCCTTTGAGCATTTCTTATTATAAACTCTAAGTATTCTTTGCTTTCGTCTGTAAATTTATCCGCCTCTCTTCTTTTTAATAATTGCGTAAAACTTTTTATAGATCTTAATGGTTCTTTTAAATCATGAGAAGCAGAATAAGCAAATTGTTCCATACCCTTATTGGCTGCAACAAGTTTTTCTTTTTGAATTTTTAGATTTTTTGTCAAAGATCTCAATCGTTGAGCTTCTTTTAACTCATTAATATTAACAAAGGTTATAACCACGCCACGTATATGATTTTCGGATGTACGGTATGGCAAAATACGCATCAAAAACCATTTCCCTTTTTTATCTCCTACTTCTCGTTGCAACGGCTGTAAAGTTGCTAGTACTACATCTATATCTTTTACAAAATCATCATATTCTAAATTTATAGAGAAATCTTTAATAGATCTTCCAATATCATTTTCGGTAATTCTAATTTGTTCGGTAACTGATTTATTGAATTTTCGAATATTAAATTCATTATCTAAAAATAAAGTACCTATTTCAGTGCTTTGTAATAGGTTGTTTACATCATCATTTAGCTCTGTTAGCTCTAGAATATTAGCTTGATGCTCAGAATTAATCGTGTAAAGTTCTTCGTTCACAGATTGTAGTTCCTCGTTTGTACTTTGCAATTCTTCATTAGAGGCTATCAACTCTTCATTAGAAGTTTGAAGTTCCTCAATAGTTGCCTGAAGATTTTCACGTGTAAATTTTAATTCTTGTTCTAATTCTTCTATTCTAATTTTAGCCGATTTGTCAACTTCATATTTAATTATGTTTTTATTAGATTCATTATCATAGATTAATTCATCAATAATTACAAGAAACAAGTTTTTTTGTATGTACGCTTTAAACGGAACAACTTTGATATTTATTAGTAAAGTTTTATCATCCAATGTAAAGGCAATATCCCTATATTCTGTTTTTACCGATTTTGAAAAAGAAGTTCTTAAAGCTGTACCCAAAGGAATTGACAATTGGTCATCAATTACATTCAATATATTAATATCGTGCGATTTATCTGGAAACTTCAGAAATTTTTTGGCATTACCATAACTTCTTAAAAACTCATAGTTACTATTAACCATTACACAGGTGGTTATGTACTGTTCCGACACTAGTTCAAGTACATTGTTGAGTTCAGTTATTTCGCTATTTCTACTAGATATATTATTATAATAATCTGTTTTAGGATTAGTATAACTTTGTGTGCTTACTCTTTTTAAAGGATAATCGTGTACATCGGTAAGTTTAGCACTGCCTATTGTTTTATATACTTTATGTTTTGAGCTTATTGCTTGAAAGTATTGTTTTTCACTATCTGCAGATTCGCTTGAACCAAGGAACAAAATACTATTCTTATTCAAAGAAAAGCTAAACAACTGCAAAACTTTTCTTTGTAAACTTCCCTGAAAATAAATTAGTAAATTTCTGCAACTTACTAAATTTAATTTATTGAAGGGTGGGTCTTTAACTATATTATGATTGGTAAATATAATTAAGTCTCTTATAAAACGTGCTACCTGATATTCTTCACCAATTTTTATAAAATATTTATTCAATCTATCTGTTGAAACATCAGCAACCATACTTTCTGGATATTTACCCATTCCAGCTTTAAGTATAGCTTCTCTATCTAAATCTGTCGCAAACATTTTAACTTCGAAATGTTCTTCTTCTTTTTGAGCTTGTTCGTATAATAAAATTGCCAAAGAATAGGCTTCCTCACCTGTTGAACAGCCTGGTACCCATACTCTAATAGAATTGCTATTCGCATTTTTAAAAATTTCTGGGATAATGTGTTTTGCTAAATATTCAAAAGATTTACTATCTCTAAAAAAGCGAGTTACCCCAATGAGCAATTCTCTTTGTAACACTCTTGCTTCGTGATGATTGTTTCTTAAATGTTCGGCATATTTTTCTAAATCATTAAATTTATTAACATTCATTCGGCGTTGTATTCGCCTAGTTATTGTATCTCTTTTATAAAAAGAAAAATCTATATTGGTAGTTTCCCTTATTATGTTCATTACTTGCGCAAATGCATCATCAGAATCATTTGTGGCTACAGTAAGATTGTTAGGTTGATTACCTGGATATTCTATATAATGAATTAATTCGGCAGGCATTTTAAAAGCTGGTAATATATAATCTACCAAACCCGTTGCAATGGCATTTTTAGGCATTCCGTCAAACTTAGCGGTTTCAGCATCTTGTACCATTACTAAACCTCCTACTTCTTTTATAGCTTTTAATCCACGAGTGCCATCGCTGCCAGTTCCTGATAAAACAATACATATAGCCTTTTCTTTCATTTCATCTGCAAGCGATCTAAAAAATATATCAATTGTAAATGAAGGCATTTTAGAAGTGCCTCTTTCATGCAGATAAAGAGTTTGCTCTTTAATTGTCATAGTTTTTTTGGGCGGAATTAAATACACATTATTGCCGTTAACCTTCATACCATTATCAGCATTATATACTTTTAACTGAGTATGTTTAGAAAGTAATTGAGCCATTAAACTCTTATAATCAGGCGAAAGATGTAGTATAACTACAAAAGCCATATTTTCAACATTAGAAGGCACCTTACTAAAAAAAGCTTCTAATGCTTCTAAGCCTCCTGCTGAAGCACCTATGCCAACTATGTATAAACTTGAAGGGGGCGTTTTGGTATTATTAGATACTAATGAATACTGTTCATTTTTTTGAGTTTTCATGGTTTTTGGATTTTAAAGCTAGAGGAAATTGGTATTGTCTTAACTAAAGTTAACATTTTTTAGGAATAT
>JAHDDA010000201.1:0-1575 GCA_020629595.1 Chitinophagales bacterium | reverse complement strand
AATACAAAAAGCAATTTATTTTAGTAAATAAAACATAACTTCTAATTTTCTCGTAAAACTATTTTCGGCACAAATAACAAAAAAAGGAATATTATTTGCTTTTGTTATGTTGGATATGAAGAGCATAGGGTTTGATTTTCAAACGTTAGTGGAGGATTTACAAGCAGACTACAACCAAAATAGTGATTGGCATACTAGGTATCCCTTTCATACACCAACTTTAATGGGGGTGGAAATTTCGGTTGCTCAAGAGTTAATGCAGTATGAAACACTATCGAAAGTTGAAAAGGTAGGAATAATATTATCTATTCCTATAAGATACCTATGCCTATACAATGGGCATTCTCCAACCTCAAAAGAATGTTATGAAATTATTTCAGAAGTAGTTAGCGAAATACCCAATAAAGGACCAATTAGCGATGTTATATCTTCTAATTTGAGTAGTACCAATACTGAACAATTAGTCGCTATTCCAGAAATGATTTTTAAGGATGTTCAGCAAGTAGCTATTTTAAGTGTTATTGATGACAAATATCACGACTATAAAAAAGAACTAGAAGTGTTCTATAAAGGCTACATGACCGATGAACTTCTTTTAAATAAACTAAAAGAAATTTTCGATAATACAGTATTTTATTCTTTATATGGTTCTAGACAATATACTTCGCTGTTAGATGACAGAAAAAAGTGGATAAAAAACACTATTAAAGCTCATGACACAAAACGTGATGAGTTTTTTATGAAAAACTTAAATATTAATGAACAACAGCTAAAGTTTTTCAAGAAAAAAATTGACCGTTACGAAAAAACTCCCGACAGAGGTATTGAAACTTGGTTTCGTTTGGCATCTAGAAATATGTACACACGTAGGCAAATTTTAGATAATAAATCAAACATATTATTAACCATTAATGCTATTGTAATTTCAGTAAACGTGGGTACTCTTTTACCTTATATTGGCGATAATTTCCGATCATCTTGGTTTTTCATTTTTCCAGTATTGGCTCTTTTAACCACTAATTTATGCTCTGTTTATTTTGCTATTATGGCTTCTAGACCAAAAGAGCCAAAAGTTTCCAATGCCATAAATATTAGTAATGCTATGAAAAGGCTAATGACTTTTGATGATTTTCACTTTTTAACAGAAAAGTCATATAAATCTATGGTAGAAATGCTTTTAGAAAACAAAGATCAATTATACCCTACAATTATTTATGATATTTATGCACTTGGTGTAGAATTGAATGAAAAATATGGATTAATTAGAAAATCTTACGATTCTTTACTAATAGGAACATTTATTTCTATTGGTGTGTTAATTGCCAGTGTTATTGGCTTTGGATTTTTTACGTATGTTAATTTTATACAAGAGTTTGTAGTCTCTTTATTGAGATAAAATAGCAAATAACAAAGTAAGCCTAAAATCACACCACTATACGTTTCATATTTGGTGGACTTACATCCACCCCTTTCATATGTCGTATCTTCGATACTCAATGCAAACTTTAGTCCCAATGGAACGATATTTGACAAAATAGGACATAAGTCCTATGCAAAAAAAGCGAATGTATAGTG
>JAHDDA010000200.1 GCA_020629595.1 Chitinophagales bacterium | reverse complement strand
CAACGTGAGATTATGGATAAAGAAGCATTTATGAATTTACGTCTTTTAGAATCGGGTGGTAAAGATTTTGATTTGAATGTTACCCGATTTACCAACTCTCAAAACCCAGTAATTGAAAGAGATTTTTGTGCGAATGATGATATTCAAGTTAGATTACAAAATGAGTCGTACAATTATAATATTTGGTATGAGATAAGAAGAGATGAGTTCAGAATTTTACCAGATAATATTAAGAAAATAGAAAATTTCTTTTTTGCAGATGCTTATTTAGCTTACGAATTACAGGATCCAATAAGTGTGTATAAAAATTTTCTTAATAAAAAGCAATTAAGTTTTATTTCTCAAAAAGATTATAGTGGTGGGTTATATGAAGTTGTATTTAATTCAAGTACAAAATTTAAAGATATGCTATGTGCGTTTCTAGTTTATGATACTTTTTTTAGAATAACAGGATTCAATTTAGAGTCAAATTATCGATCTGGAACAATACACCTGTTAGGTTTATTTAAAACGGTTTTTAAGAAATATTTGATTAGTAAATTTCAAACTGACTCTATAAATATTAATGCACATATTATAGAACTATTTAAAGATAACAAGATAAATGTTATTCTTCAGATTTATAATTTTTTAAATAATAAATTGGTTGAAATATTTGAAATTGGAAATAATCTAAATGAGTTTAATGAATCGTTATTTAACTTCTTGAATGATGAAAATAAATTTATAGAAATTCAAAACTTTTTTAAAAATTATAACCTATCACTTGAAGAAATAGAATCAATAAAACTTGAAAAAAAATAAAATGTCACAAAAAACAATATTAGTAACCAACGATGATGGAATTTCAGCAAATGGAATTAAAGCCTTAGTGGAGGTTGCTCAAGAATTTGGAAAAGTAATAGTAGTTGCACCCAATAAGCCACAATCGGCAATGGGACACGCCATTACTATAAACAAACCATTACGATTACACGAAGTTTCTGTGTTTGGAAAAAATATAAAATCTTATGCTTGCTCAGGAACTCCAGTTGACTGTGTTAAATTGGCTGTAGATAGAATTTTGAAGCACGAACAGCCCGATTTGTGTCTTTCTGGAATAAATCATGGTTCTAACGCTTCAATTAATATTATCTATTCGGGAACAATGTCGGCAGCTATGGAAGGTGCAATTGAAGGCATTCCTTCAATTGGTTTTTCGTTACAAGATTTTAGTGATAAAGCAGATTTTAGAGCTTCTCAACATTTTGCTCGTCAAATTATAAATGTTGCAATGGGTAATGGATTTCCAAAATCGAAGTTATTAAATGTAAATATTCCAAAAGGAAAAATTGATGAGATAAAAGGAATTCAAATTTGCCGACAAGCTAAAGCCTATTGGAAAGAATCATTTGATGAAAGAACCGATCCGTTTGGAAACAGTTACTATTGGTTGACAGGTGAGTTTATTAATAAAGAAGAAGGTATTGAAGGAACAGATATTGAAGCCCTTAAAAATAATTATGTTTCTGTAGTTCCTGTTCAATATGATTTAACTGCTTATGATGATTTGAAAGAAATTTCTGAAAAGTGGAGATTTTAAAAAACTACCTTTTCTCTACTCCAAGTTTGCCAACCTTTTAAGTATAATTCCAATAGTTTAGGGTTGTCTAATGTGCTGAAAGGCATATCAGTTTTAATTATGTCTTTTTCAAAAGAAAATAAGTTTTGTACTTTTTCTTCTTCTAAAAAACGTAATTCCAAATTGTTAAAGTTAATTTTATTAGTATTTATAGCTTGGTTCGAAGCCATAATAAAACCCCAATCGCCAAAAGAAGGAACATAAGCGTGATAAGGAATAACATTTTTAAAACCAGCACTTTTAATGGTTTCGTTTATACACCAAAAGGCTTCATTTGTATGGTAAACACTTGTAGCTTGTGTAACAAAAATACCATTAGGGCTTAACTTAGATTTAGCTAGTTTAAAAAATTCTTGACTGTACAATCTTGCTAAATTATCATTTGTTGGGTCGGGTAAATCGGCAATTATTACATCAAATAATTCTTCACATTCTTTTAAATAAACCATTGCATCCATTGCAATTGGGTTTACCTTTTTGTGGTTCAAAGCATTCTTATTAGTAGCTTTTAAATGGGGGTTTGTTGTGGCAATTTCAAATATTTGTGGATCAATATCTACAATATTTATTTTTTCAACTTCAGAATGTTTTAAAACTTCTCTTGCAGCTAATGCCTCGCCTCCACCTAAAATTAGTATATTGTTTTTATGTTTTGCCAAACTCATAGGCAATTGTATAAGGCTTTCGTGATATCTGTATTCGTCTAAGGTAGAAAACTGAATAACTCTGTTTAAATATAAACGCAAATCGTTGCCACCTTTGGTTAAAACTACCGTTTGGTAAGGCGTAGTTTTTGAAAATACAATTCTATCTCTATATAATTGGTTGTGCCATTGATTTAAAAAACTATTTGAAAGAGGAATCAGAACCAAGAAAAAAGTGATAACTGTTCCAATACCAAAATAATAATAATTTTTCCTTTTTTGATCTATCTGCTTTCTGAAAATCCAAAAATTGAAAGCACCTACTGCCACATTTACCAAGCCAAAAAGTAAAGAGGATAAAAAAACACCAACCCAAGGCAAAAGGAAAAAAGGAAACAATAAAGTTGCAGCCAAAGCACCTAAATAATCTAATGAAAGTACGTTGGATAAAGTGTCTTCAGAAGGGAAGTGTTTCTCTAGTAGTTTAGTTAATAATGGTATTTCTAATCCTGTAAGTAATCCAATAACAAAAATCAAAAAAATGATGAGCCAGCTAAAAGCATCATAATTTATTTGAACAAAAGCAAAATATAAAAATGGAACACTTATTCCACCAATAAAACCTAATATTAATTCTACTTCAATAAATCTTTCAATAAATTTATTGGAAATAAACCTTGCAAAGTAAGCACCAACTCCCATTGCAGCCATATAAACACCAATTGTTATAGAAAACTGTTTTATACTATCTCCTAAAAAATAGCTTGAAGTAGTGCTTATTAGTAGTTCGTAAATTATTGAACATAAACCAACTACAAAAATGCTAGCTACGAGAATAGGTTTTTCTTTATGTGTAAACAAGAATCAAAATTTTTGAACAAAGCTAATTATTGGAATTGAGAAAATGAATAAATATTAAAAATATGAAAATTTGAAGTTCAAATTGTTTATTTTAATTAGTAAAATTTTGTACATTTGAGAAAAAATCAAAATTAATTATAACAAATTTGTATGAAAACACAAATCGAAACTTTTCAAGTTCTAAAACCAGCTTTTACCAAATGTTTGGTAGGCTTAGGTATAATAGGAACATTACATTTTACTAGTTGTGGCAGTTCACAAGATTATGAAGAGGTTACTGAAATTGAAGCAATGACCAAAGGTGTTATTACTGAAGTTGAAGAAACTACAAAAGACCGTTTTTTAATTACAGATGAAAAGCTAGTTGAAACAGTAGATGAAAGTAGAATTATTGCTCAATATTTAGATGGAAAACGTGATACTTTTACTTTAGATGAAGCAAGATTAGTTGCTGCCGATTCTACAAGCACCGACAGAAGAAGAAGTGGACTAAGTTCTATAATGCGTGCAGGTTTAATGGGCTATTTCTTTACTCGTGGTTTTGGTGGTCCATCAATGGGAGCTTATAAAAGCCCAAGTACTTATGCTAGTTCAAGAACTGCAAATAATACTATGCGTTCTACTGCAAAAACACGTACTGTTCGCAAACCAGTAAGTGGAAAATCAGGCTTTGGTTCTGGAAAATCTACTCGTTCGTTTGGAGGATAAAAGTTTTATATTCAATTTTTTACAACCCATAAAGTTAAGTAAATACTTAATTTTATGGGTTTCTTAATGCTTAATCAGATTTGAATGCATATTGATCATAAAATAGAGACCATTAAACCTATTCCAAAAAGTCATTGGGATAACTTAGAATTAGGATATTATGCCGAAGAAGATATGGAATATTTGTGTGATGATTTGTTAGGTGTTACGCCACAAGAGTGTAATGCTTACCAATCGGCTTGTACCGAATTGTATAAAATGTATGAGCAGGCAGCACAATATGTAATTGATAATAATTTGTGGCGAGATTTAGGTATTCCTTCTAATGCCATAGAAATAATTAAATATTCTTGGAATCAACGCCATAGATTACAACATTTGTATGGAAGGTTTGATATAGCAGGCGTTATAGATGGAAAACAAGCTAAACTAATTGAATTTAATGCCGATACTGCAACAGTAATGCCTGAAACAGCAGTTATTCAAAAAGAAATGCTTGCTCAATCGCATATTAAAACATCATCTCAGTTTAATAATTTATTTGATGGATTAACTGATAAATTTAAGCAAATTTTAAACGCAAATCCAAACAAAGAGGCTTCAATTTTATTAAGTGATTTAGGGCATATAGAAGATGAATTAAATTTAGATATTATTGATGAAGCCGCTGAAGAAGCTGGGTTTTTAGTTGAAATTGCCAGCTTATCAGATGTTCATTTTTCTAAAGAAGAAGGTATTTGTTTACAAGTAGGCGAGGATGAATTTATGCAATTCGATTTTTGGTTTAAATTGGTTCCTTGGGAATGGATTGCTTATGAAGAACCAGAGCTTTTAGATATTTTAACCGAAATTGTGAAGAAAGAAATGTGCGTAATTTTAAATCCAGCATACACACTTATTTTTCAATCTAAAGCAATAATGAAAATATTGTGGGATTTATTTCCGAATCATCCACTTTTATTACGTACCACTAATTCTAAGTCTTCAATGTTAGGAAAACCATTTGTTGAAAAAGTGATTTTTGGTAGAGAAGGGGAGAATATTTCTTGCTACAACGAACAAGGAAGAGTTTTATATAAAAATGGTGGCGATTTTGGGAATTATCCCAATATTTACCAAGAATATTATGAATTGCCACAAGATGAAGATGGTGATTATTACCAAGCAGGAATGTATTTTACGTACAAGCCCATTGCATTATCGTATCGTAGGCGAGATGGCTTAGTTACCGATACCGATTCTGAATTTATAGGACATTTTATTCAGGTGTAAAGTTTAGTAATTTGGCGGTGTCGCAGAAGTATGGAAAAATAGGTATTCATAAAATGTGTCGAATAATTTTGTTCAGGTACTTACTTATCATTTTTATCTTTGTTTACTTAATTTTTTATTAATCTTATATGAATT
>JAHDDA010000199.1 GCA_020629595.1 Chitinophagales bacterium | reverse complement strand
CAACTTTGGATTTAGAACAAACTTTAGTAATTAGACTTCAAATTCTAATTAATTACACCTAACTCAAGTTGCGAAAGATATAATATCAAACTTTAAATATGGTGTTTTTCTGAAATTTTGTAATGATGGCATCGGCAAATCGCAACTTAGGCTAAACACTTAAAGCAATGGCAAAACACCACAAACTATATAAAATAAGTTGTGCTAAATGTGGCTGTTTATTGGTAAATTACAAGAAATTTGGTGCAGGAAAAGGTATTTTACGATTGTATATGTCTAATATTTCATTTCCCGAAAGTATGGTTAATGTTCAAGAAAATTATAGTTTCATAAAAAATGTTCCAAATTTAACTTGTACTGAATGTGAAGAAGTAATTGGCTTACCAGATTTAAGTAAATCAGGGAAATGGGTATTTAGATTAAAGCAAGGATATTTTCACCGAAAGTTAATTAAAGGATAAAATTATTTAAAATTTAAAATGCCTTCTCTCAAGGCTAAACTCAACAATTCAGTTGCAGAATTTACATTTAACTTTTTCATCATATTTTTTCTATGGGTATTTACCGTATGATGGCTCAAAAATAAATGTGCGGCAATTTCTTTAGTTGTAAATCCTTTAGCAATATAGCCCAATATATCTAATTCCCTTTTTGTTAATTTTTCGATTGAAGTATTGTCATCACTCATTTGTTTTTCAACTATTAAATCTAATACCGATTGACAAAAAAACCTTTTTTGTGAATGAATAGAATTAATTGCATCTAAAATTTCTTGCTCTTTACAGCTTTTGGTAAGAAATCCATAAATACCAAAGTTTAAAACTTTATAAATATTCTGCTTATTCTTGTCGGCTGAAATTATTAAAACTTTTGCCTTAGGGCAGGTTAACTCAATATCATTCAAATCAAAAAAGTCATCTTGATTGTGATAATCTAAAATTACAATGTGTGGATTAAGCTCATCAATTTTTTCTAATAATTCATTTCTGTTACTCGCTACACCAACAACATTAATACTTTTATTGCTAGAAAGTAAATACCTTAACCCCATACTTGTTAAATACTGCGAATCGGCTAAAAGAATATTTATGGTATTTTCCAAATTAATTAGTTATAATTGACAAATATATTATAATACAAAACTAAAAAAGTGTTTTAAATGTAAAGTGTTTAGTAAATCATCATATTTAATAAAAATTACACATAAAACAAAAATACAAAATCTAACAAAACAATAAAAAATTAAATACCCTCTAAAAATACACTTAATTATTTAAAAATTTAAAAACATTAAATAAATTTCATTTAAAAACTTGCAATATACTTTTCAACGTATTTATATTTGACTTATCAATTGCTACAAAGCGTTGCAATGTTCTAAATATACTGTGAGGTGGTGAAACTGGAAGACACGCCCTCTTGTCTCGGGGGTGAAGAATATGGGATAAACTATTCTTTTCTTATGAGCTATTATAGTTCATAAGAAAATTTTAGCTAACTACTTCGTGGAGGTTCGAATCCTTCTCTCACAGCAATTTTTACTTATAGCTACATTTGAGTTTTGTATTAGATAAAAACTTAAATGACTAATACTGTGAGGTGGTGAAATTAGGAAGACACGCCCTCTTGTCTCGGGGGTGGAGATTAATGCGATAAACGTAAAATAATGGGTTGACCACTAAATTAAAAGTTAATTTTTTGTTTTATGGCTAAGTACTCCTTGAAGGTTCGAGTCCTTCTCTCACAGCTAAAAGCCGAATAATCATAGATTGTTCGGCTTTTTTATTTTCTGTAAACTAAATTCGCACTCCTTAAATTTTAGAAATGCACAAATTACTCATTCTATTTTTTCCTTTTTTAAGTTCTATAATTGCAAATGCCCAAGATTTTAATAATCTAAGTTTTGGAAATGCAAACAACTTAGATGTTGTTACCTGGAATATTGAACATTTTCCTAAAAATGGAGGCACAACATTAGATTTTGTGTCGGAAATTGTAGAGGCGTTAGATGCTGAAATTATAGCTTTACAAGAAATTGATAACATAAATGTATTTACCAATATGGTAAATGAACTTGAAAATTACAGTTATTATTATGATCCCGATTGGCAAGAAGGATTAGCATACATTTATAAAAATACAGAAATTGAAGTTTTAGATGCTTATTATATATTTGAACAATCTTGGTTTATTTTTCCAAGAGCTCCATTAGTTTTGGAGGTAAAGTTTAAAAATCAAGATTACATTTTAATTAATAATCATTTGAAATGTTGTGGAGATGGTAATTTAGATTTACAAGACGATGGCGATGAAGAAACAAGAAGGTTTGATGCCAACAATTTACTAAAAGAATATATTGACTATAACTTCAACACACACAATGTTATACTTTTAGGCGATTTGAATGACAACTTAACAGATAATGAAAATGACAATGTTTTTCAAATGTTTTTAGATGATTCAGAAAACTTTGAATTTGCTGATTATACTATTGCTCAAAACAGTAGCAACAATTGGTCGTATCCAACTTGGCCCTCGCATTTAGACCACATTTTAATAAGCAATGAACTATTTGATGAGTTTGAGCACAGTAATTCCAAAACTGAAACAATTAAATTAGATGAATATATGGGAAGTTTTTGGAGTTATGATAACAACATTTCTGACCACAGACCCGTAGGATTGAGTTTATTTATTGATACAAATGTAGCAACTGAAGAAGTGCTATTGAACAATCTAAGTATTTTTCCCAATCCTGCAAAATCAAATGAAAAAGTTACTATTGAAGTAGAAAAAAATGCCAACAATATTGAAATTTATGATTTGAATGGAAAATTAACTTTTAAACAACATTTAGCCAACCAAACTTCAATTGTAGTAAATGGGTTAAACGCAGGCATATATTTCATTAAAGTTTCTGAAAATAATATTGTTTTACAATCTGAAAAACTGATTATCTTTTAATTTTAATAAATGCAATACATCCTTAAAAGAACCAATAGAAAAAAAACAATTGGCTTTAAAATTAACTACAAAGGAGAATTAGTAGTTTCAGCACCTAAAACGGTAAGTATTTCAAAAGTAGAAACCATAATTGCCGAACGAAAAAATTGGATTGAAAAAAAACAAAAAGAAATCTTAAATAATTTGGAGAAAAACCCAGCTCCTGTTTATAAACCCAATTCAGAGCATCTTTTTTTGGGGGAAATGTACCTTTTGAAAGTTGAAAAAACCAATTATTTCGATGTTCAATTAAATACCGAAGCTAAAACCATAACCATATTTTCAAAATACGACACAGAATATGCCATAGAACAACTTTTGTATCAATTTTATAAATTTGAATCTATAAAATTACTCCACCAAAGAGTAGAACTTTGGTTTCCAAAATTTGTGCAATTCAAAGTAAAAAAGCCAAAACAAATTAAAGCCCGTAGAATGAAAACAATGTGGGGCAACTGCCGTCCGCAAACGGGTATTTTAACTTTCAATTCTGAATTAATTAGAGCTGATATTGATACAATTGATTATGTTGTAGTCCACGAATTGTGTCATTTAGTACACCCAAATCACAGTAAAGATTTTTATGCTTTACAAGCAAGTTTTATTCCCAATTGGAAAGATTACAAAGAGCTACTAAAAACCCAATATCGCATTTTTAGAGATTAATTAAACTGAGCAATCATTATACCTTCTGATGCCGATTGAAAATTAGGCATAACCAATTGTCTTCCGTTAAAATTAACCGTAATGCTTTCATCATTTTCAGTAGGAAAAAAGAAATCTACTGCCGCCAAAAATACTGGCACAGCTGCCCAAACACCACCAATATCAGCAATATCTGAAGTTTGATTATTGTTTCCATCATAGTAAAACATTGCAATTGTTGTATTTTCAGCCGAACAAAAATCGGGAGTTGATAGCTCAATATTATTAACCAACAAGTTATCTCGCCCACTAATTACTGCTTTACTACTTGAATAAAAAGCAAGTACAGATTGTGTATCATCACTCGGTAAACCACTTAATAAAATAGAAGCCAAGCTCACTGATGAAGGAATAGTTCTCAAGTAAACCAGATAGTCTGAACGCAAAAATGGTTCTCTATAATAATGCACTACCCTATCATCACTTATTGCAGATATTACTTCAAACTCATAATGCTTATTTTTTAATATTTCTATTGGTTCAAAACTGCCATTTTCATCTGTTATGGTTGAAAAGTTAGGCGAATCATCAATTCTATATCCAGTAACTTCATTTAATTCATAAATATTTATTGTTGCATTGGCATTGGCAATGTTTTCTCCAAAACTTAAAGCCTTTCCCGCTACACTAATAGTTTCCTGCTCAACAATTGTTAAAGTTTCGGGTAGTGTGTCATTAAAAAACTCATACATTACTTCAAATGTTTCTTCACTTGTAGCCACTTCATAATGGTCTTTATCAATTAGCTCTATGTTTTCGGCATTAGTAATATTACCTCCAAGAACAACTAAATCTCCAGCCGACCAAATATTCATTGTTGGTACATTTTCGTTGGGAATATTTGCTTCTGGATTACCACCTAAATGAACATAATGAGCTATTTTTTGAGCATTTTCTGAAGTAGATAAATAATTATAGCAAAGTCCACTTCCAGCTGAATGACCTGCTAAATCTATTTTTTCAAAACCTGTTTTTTCTATTACCTCATCAATAAAATTACTTAAATTGCCAATATTATCGGCTGTTTGGTCAAGCGAGTTCCAATCAAAAACAAATAAATTTTCATCGCAATACAAATTTGAAGAAAATCGCTTGAATTGAGACGCATAAGTATCACCTGATGCTAAAAATCCGTGTAAAAAAACAATAGGTCTTTTGGTTGAATCACAAACCAAAGAAACATTAGTTGTATCTACTGGATTTACTAATGTATCTATTGGATTGGAAATAGTATCTTCTTCATTTTCTGGATTTATAGAAGTTGCATCATCATCTTTATCGCAACTAAGTAAAAAGAAAAAACAGCAAACAAACAACAAGTAATTTTTTAGCATAGTATTATGATTTTGTTTGGTAACAAAAATTTGCAGTAATTGTTTTAAAATAAAAAACCTCAATCAAAAAGTATGATTGAGGTTTTAATATTAAAATTTTAAGTTAGTATTAAAAGTCAAATTTAATACCTTGAGCTAATGGTAGCTTTGTTCCATAATTTATGGTATTTGTTTGTCTTCTCATATAGGCTTTCCAAGAATCAG
>JAHDDA010000198.1 GCA_020629595.1 Chitinophagales bacterium | reverse complement strand
AGTGAATTTAAAAGAATAGTAAAAAAAGAAAATGGAATGATGTCGCATTTTATAGATATGAGTGATCATTTTGCTCATTTCGATCAATCAATTTCTATTTACAACTTTTTACAATACAACGAAAAAACTTGGCAACAAATTGATAATACTATTCAACCACAAAACCGTTTAAGAATTGATGATTTTAAAGCAATGTACGAGCAACTTAACATTCCAGTAAACAATATTGAATTAAGAGAAGGAAATTTAGAAGAATTGAACAAAATAGAGCTATCAAAAGAATTTAAAACCAAAAAACTAAGTGATATAGCTGTTTCTCATTGTCATTTTTATTCTGTATTTAGTTGAAATAGTCATTTCAACAGTCATTTTTATTCAAAAAAAATCCTTAAACGCCCTTTTGTCACCCAAAAACAACCTTAACTGTCATTTTGCCACATTTCCCCCCTAAAAAACACAATGGCTTGCAATTTGACTTTAAAATGTACAGTTGCCGATTTAATTGCTGTATGTACGGTTGCCGATTTATTGCAACCATTGTAATTTAACTAAAAACAGTAGCAAACTGTAATAATCAATTAAATTTGCAACGTTTTTTTTAAGAAATAATGAAACTAATATTCTCATTATCTCAAACACTAAAAATCTAATTAGATAATATGGGCTTCTTTTCAAAAATAATAAACAAATTTACAGGTGGTAATAAATACGAAAGAGACGTTAAAGAAATAATGCCTTTGGTAAAAAAAACCAACGAAATTTATGCAAGCTTAAACAGCTTATCGGATGACGAACTACGTGGAAAAACACAAGAGTTTAGAGCAAGAATTACAGAGCATTTAAAAGATATTGATACTAAAATTGACGCTAAAAATAATGAAGCTCAAACAAACGCTTCGCTTTCGGCAGATGATAAAGAAGAAATTTACAAAGAAGTTGATAAGCTAAAACTTGAAAGAGATAAAGAGCTTGAAGTTGTTTTAATGGAAATTTTGCCAGAAGCCTTTGCAGTGGTGAAAGATGCCAGCCGTAGATTTAAAGAAAACGAAACAATAAGAGTAAAAGCAACCGATTTAGATAGAGATTTAGCGGTTGACAAACCACATATAGAAATTGAAGGGGATTATGCCATTTATCAAAACTCGTGGGAAGCCGCAGGGAATATGATAAAATGGGATATGGTGCATTACGATGTACAGTTAATTGGTGGTATTGTTTTACACCAAGGTAAAATTGCCGAAATGCAAACAGGTGAAGGTAAAACCTTAGTAGCAACCTTACCAGCCTATCTAAATGGTTTGGTAGGTTTAGGTGTTCACGTTGTAACCGTAAACAGCTACTTAGCCACAAGAGATAGCGAGTGGATGGGCGGAATTTTCAACTTTTTAGGCTTAACAATTGATTGTATTGATAAGTACAGAGCCAATTCTAAAGAACGTAAAAAAGCCTATTTGTGCGATATTACTTATGGTACAAACAATGAGTTTGGTTTCGATTATTTACGTGATAACATGACTCGTTCACCTGAAGAAATGGTTCAACAAAAACACCATTTTGCAATGGTAGATGAGGTCGATTCGGTTTTGGTTGATGATGCACGTACACCTTTAATTATTTCAGGTCCTGTGCCACGCGGCGATGAGCACGAATTTGATATGTTGAAACCTCGTATCGAAAAAATTGTTAGTGTTCAAAGAAAATTAGCTTTAGAATGCCTTACAGAAGCTAAAAAATTGATTGCTAAAGGTGAAACGGATGAAAAAACAGGTGGATTGTATTTATTAAGAGCTCACCACGCTTTTCCACGTTATAAAGCATTGATTAAATTTTTGAGTGAACCAGGAATGAAATCTATTTTGCAGAAAGCCGAGAATTTTTATATGGCTGAACAGCAAAAAAATATGCACATTGTTAATAACGAATTATTTTTTGTTATTGATGAAAAGCAAAACACCGTAAAACTTACTGATAAAGGAATTAACCTAATTACTGGCGAAGGTGATGATCCTAATTTCTTCGTTATTCCTGATATTGGAGCAAAAGTGGCTGTTTTGGAAAACTCAGATTTACCAAAAGAAGAAATTATTGCTCGTAAAGATAAAATTTTACAAGATTTTGGTGTAAAAACAGAACGTATCCATTCGGTAAATCAATTACTAAAAGCTTATTCTTTATTTGAAAAAGAAGTGGATTATGTAGTAATGGAAGGTAAGGTAAAAATTGTTGATGAACAAACGGGTCGTATTATGGATGGTCGCCGTTATTCAGATGGATTACACCAAGCTCTTGAAGCCAAAGAAAATGTAACTATTGAAGCGGCAACACAAACTTTTGCTACTATTACGCTTCAAAACTTTTTTAGAATGTACCACAAATTGTCAGGAATGACAGGTACAGCAGAAACAGAAGCAGGTGAATTTTGGGAAATCTATAAATTAGATTGTGTTGTAATTCCAACAAACCGCCCAATAGCTCGTGACGATAGAGATGATTTGGTTTACAAAACCAACCGAGAAAAATACAATGCAGTAATTGATGAAATAAGCAAACTAACACAAGCAGGTCGCCCTGTTTTAGTGGGAACAACTACGGTTGAAATTTCGGAATTATTGAGCCGCTTGTTAACTCGTCGTCAAATTCCACACAATGTATTAAACGCCAAACAACACGCACGTGAGGCAGATATTGTAGCCGAAGCAGGAAAATCGGGGCAAGTTACCATTGCAACTAATATGGCAGGTCGTGGTACAGATATTAAATTATCGCAAGAAGTGAAAGCCGCTGGTGGTTTGGCAATTATTGGTACAGAACGCCACGATTCAAGACGTGTTGACCGACAGTTACGTGGTCGTGCAGGTCGTCAGGGAGATGTAGGTTCTTCGCAGTTTTATGTTTCTTTAGAAGATAAGTTAATGCGTTTATTTGGTTCGGAACGTATTGCTGGTTATATGGATAAATTGGGACATAAAGAAGGTGAGGTTATTCAGGCAGGAATGATTACAAAATCTATTGAACGTGCTCAGAAAAAAGTTGAAGAAAACAACTTCGGAATGCGTAAAAACTTATTGGAATACGATGATATTATGAACAATCAGCGTACCCAAATTTACAAAAGAAGAAGACACGCATTATTTGGTGAACGCTTATCAGTAGATTTATTCAATTCGTTTTATGATTTGGTTGAAGAAATTGTAGATACGCACAATCTTCAGCAAAATTACAAAGGCTTTATGGAAGATATTTTACGCTACTTTGCCTTTGAACCAGAAATTACTAAAAACGAATTTTTAAATACACATTCGCAGAATTTAACCGATAAAATTTACAATCAGTTAGAAATACATTACAATAAACGAATGGAAGAAATGACCAAAATGGCGTTTCCGAGTATTCAACGTTTATATACTGAAAGAGGACACGAATTAGAATATGTTCCAGCACCATTTTCAGATGGAAGACGTATCATTAACATTCCAGTTAAATTAAAAGAAGCTTACGAAACTGAAGGTAAATCATTGATTAAAGCCTTAGAAAAAAATATAGCCCTTTCAATTATTGATAATTCTTGGAAAGAGCATTTACGTGAAATGGATAACTTAAAAACTTCTGTTCAAATGGCTCGCCACGAGCAGAAAGACCCTTTATTGGTTTATAAATTTGAGGCTTTTGAGTTATTTAAAAGTTTATTAGGTAAAATAAATAGAGATTTAACACAATTCCTATTCAGAGCAGCATTACCAATGCGTAGCGATGAAGATATGCGTAAAGCTCAACAAGAACAGGCTCGTAAACAAGCTGAATATGAGGCAGAACAACGAAAGTTACAAACCTCTGGTGGTAGCGAAGAAGTTTCGGATGGAGGAATGCAAGAAGCTCGTAACCAAAGTGGAGCTAATTCAGACAGCAGAACAATTGTAAAACCAATGCCTGTAAAAGTAGGTCCTAAGATTAAACGAAACGATCCTTGCCCTTGTGGAAGTGGTAAGAAGTTTAAGGCTTGCCATGGGAAGTAAAATTTAGTTTATTAGCTTTTCTTAACAAACCTCTGAAGAACTTATTTTTCAGAGGTTTTTTATTTATACAAATTCATAAAAGTTCCCCAACGGACATTTCCTAAAATGACTCTATTAAATTACGTCCGTGCTACGACAGTTTTTTTCATATTAGAAAAAAGTTATTTCAATATGCTTAATATTACAATTGTAATAGAAATGTAAAACTAACTTTTTTAATAAATTTTAAATTATAGTATTATGAAAAAAACAAATTTACTAAGCATTCTAATGCTTTTAACCGCTAGTCTATTCATTTTCCAATCTTGTTCTAATGATGACGATGGAGATGCCATTGAAGAGTTTGTTGCTGATGATTCTACCTTTGCTGGTTGGGATAGTTGGACTTTAGTAGAAACTACAACAGGTGCTGATCCAGCAAGCGTTATTTTTGGAGGTGCTCATGCAGGCAACGAAGAAAATTCTATGCGTAAAGTTTATATTCAAGATAACCAAAATCCCATTGATGGCGAATACCCAGTTGGAACATTAGTAGTAAAAGATACTCAAGTTGATGGTGCAACAGTTATGATTACTGCAATGGCTAAAAGAGGAAACGGTTTTAACCCAGCAAATAACGATTGGGAATGGTTTGTAATTAATGCAGATGGTTCAATTGCTCAAGACGGAGACGTGATAATGCGTGGAGCAAACTTAATGGACGGAATGTGTGGAGGTTGTCATGGAGGAGCAACAACCGACTATGTATTTTCAAAATAAGGTTTCATAGTTAATATTGATTTATTAATTTGGCACAATGTTTCTGGCATTGTGCTTTTTTATTTTTAGCATTTTAAAAACTGTCTTTGTAAAAACATAAAAATCATTTTTAACGTTTTAACTTAGAGTTTCAAATATAAAAATATGAATTATAATATTAGATTAAGTTTTTTATTCACTTTAATAATAATTTTTACTTTTTCATCGTGTACAAGCGATAGTGAAGAAGGAATAATTGGTGATACAGGAGAACCCGAAGCGTGCGAAACAACTTTTAGTTTTGCAAACGATGTAGTTCCAACTTTAACTGCAAATGGAGGGTGTTATGGGTGTCATAATTCAACTGCGGCACAATATGCTGGTGCAGGAATAAACATAGAAGGTTACGATAACTTTATTGCACATTTAGACGCTATACAAGGATCGGTAAATAGATTTCCTGGTTACGAACCAATGCCATTGGGTGGTCCAAAAATTTCT
>JAHDDA010000197.1:2061-5289 GCA_020629595.1 Chitinophagales bacterium | reverse complement strand
ACAAACTTAAAATCAAAAAAAGCCAGCTTTTTGTAAAAAGCTGGCTTAAAATTCTATCAAAAAATACAAAAAACACACACAAAACACTGACTATCAATCAAAAAACTACACATTTAACCCCAAACCAACAAAAACTCTACTTAATATTTCTTCTCTACCACTACGTCCAAATTTATATTTAGCAAGTCTAGTATTATTTTCTAAAATAAATAAAATGTTTCCTTTAACATAAAAACCATCTCTAAGAATATTATTAACAGGATACTCACGAGCATTAACTCCATTAAATCCAGTACTTCTCCATCTATTGTTTAAAAACCTTTGAACACTGTATTGATTCTTAGTATTTATTAAGCGGTAAACATTACCTTTTTCATTCACACACAATTCTCCTTCAAACATTGTTTCTCCATCTAAGCCTTTAAATATTCGGTTACTACCAACTACAGAGTACCAAAAATTACCAAATTTGTCTTTTGCTAAATACAGCATTTGATCTGCTCTTAATGGCACTTCATCTTCTAAAATCACCAAATCTTCCTCTAGTAATGCAGCATCTTCGGTTGTTTCTGTTATTCCAAACTCTATACTTGACATATTTACATTTCCAATAGCTGACTCTTCATCTATATTTGAAGAGAAATTTAAAGTTACTGGTGTAACTGAAGCAGATGTAATGTTATTACCATTCATATCAATAGTAATCAAACTTGGTCTGGTATCGCTAATACTTGAACCTATAACCAAGTATATATTTTTCTCTCCTATATCAACAAATGCTCCTAAAATTACTTCTATCTCTTTGGTACTAAATATTTCTGTAGTAATTGGTTCACTTGGATTGGTTACATCAATTCTAAGTACCTTATCTCTTGAAATTCCAATGTAAACTCTATCAATCCAAGTATTGAAAAGTTGCAAAACAGGCTCTTTTTTGACACTTTTAATTTGGTCTGGATTTGTTTCATTAATGCTAATGATTTCAAAATCAAGTGCTGCTAATGATAAGTCATCTAAACTTCTTGAAGCTATATCGTGATTATCACTGATATCAAACTCATCATTTCCTGTAAATGTTTCTAATTCATCTAAATCTAAATTAGATTTATGAATACCATAATTTGAAGCAATTAATAATTTGTTGTCATAAACTTTTAGATTTCTAACAAGTCTTTTCATTTTTAAGATTTTAGGTTATAATAATTTGATACAAAATTCAATGAATTATTTTTATGATTTTTTAAAAAAATGTTTTTGTGTATTTTTATTTATTATTTGAAATACCTCAATTAGTATTTAGCATTATGGGCAATAACGAAGTTTATGAAATAATTAGTTCCTTATCTGGAGCAGAATTAAAAAAGTTTTCAAAAATTGTAAAAGAAAACACTCATTTTGAAACCCAAAAACTATTCAAATTATTATTGAAACAAATACATTTAGGAAATATTAGAGAGCAAGATTTAATAAAAAAATTAAATTCAAAATATTTTACAAAACGAAAATTTGAACTTAAAAAAAGTGCTTATCAATTTATTATAGATATTCAACAATCTAAATTAAACGAATGGGAGAAGGGATTAAGTATTTGTAATTTTTTATTTAATAAAGGTTTGAATGAATCAGCTTTTAATAAGATAATAAGATTAAAACAAGAAGTCATACAATATGAAGATAATTTATTTTTATTACGCATTTTGGCTAAAGAAAAAGAAATTAAACTACGATTAAAAGGGGCTTTAGATATACATAAAATTAACAATATTGAGAGAGAAGAAATAATTGCATTAGCACAATTAAAACAAATTAGTAAGGAATGGAAAAATTTAGCATCAATATTTTATACACATATTAAAAGACTAAAAATAGAAGAATTGGAATTTACAATCAATCCCAAAGATTTAAAAATACCAATTGTATTCGAAGCATTAATTTTAAAAAAGAAAACTAAAGCGATAGAATCTTATGCTTTAAAAAGAGATGCTCATACAGCGTACTCTATTTATAAAAATCTATTGGACAAATTCGAGAAGGAAAAAGATAGGATAATAAGATTTCCTAATCACTATTTTAGTACATGGTCTAATTACATAATTTGCTGTGGTTCATTGAGAAAAAATAATGAGTTAGAATATTCTATTTATAAAATGAAAAATTTTATTAAAAAAGGTGTTTTTAAATCAATAATTGGCTTTGAGGCAAAGGTAGAATTAAGAATAATTAATGAAAGATTAAATATTATTTCAAGGTATAAAACATACGATAAGGATACTGAAAAATATTTAGAAGAAGTCCTAACATTCCTTGCAAAAAAACAATTTAAAGAAACTGATTTCAGAATATTAATAATCTACGTTCTCGGAGCATCAACTGCCTTTATTTTAAATAATAAAAAGTTATTAAATCAATTTTTATATGGTGCTTTTGCTCACGAAAAAAATAAGCAGGTTGAAGATGTCGTGGTTGCATTTAAGTTATTAGAAATAATGCAATATTTTGATGAAGGAGATATTGAATGGGTAAATGTATTGTATAAAAAATTAAACAACTTTGTACGTTATCGTAAAGCTAAACACCAATTTGAAAGTGTGTTTTTTAAAATGCTCAATGAGTTATTACATATTGATACTGTAACAAAATCGCAACAAATTCAAATTTTTAAAAAATACAAAACTCAATTCGATGCTTTTGATGATATTCCTTCCCATTTTGCTCGTACTCGTATTGCAGATTGGGTAAGAGCAAAGGCAGAAAACAAGAGTTTGTTGGCATATATTATGGAGGAGTAGGTTTTTAGGTGTCAGGTGTCAGGTGTCAGGTGTCAGGTGTCAGAAATTAGATGTGAGAAGCCAGATGTGAGAAATGTTAGTGTTTTTTATTTTTTCAAATCTATGGTTCATAAATAGCTCCGTTAATGGTGTTTTGGCTTGCTCCTGTTACGGTTTTTAATACATTGCTTTGTTTTTGTAATCGCAGTACACCCAAAAATGCCATAGCTAAGGCTTCTTTGTATTCTATTATTTGTTTGTTGGGTATGGCTATTTGTAAATTGGCTTTTTGCTGTAGTTGCTCAATAAGGTAACTATTATACGCTCCGCCACCTGTTGTTAAAATAGGCAACTTTAAACTAAAAGGCTCTAATACTTGCTTAAACTGGTAACAAATATGTTTGGTAAAAGTATGTAATTTATCTTCTGTGCTATAATTGTATTTTTCAATAATAGGTAA
>JAHDDA010000197.1:0-1961 GCA_020629595.1 Chitinophagales bacterium | reverse complement strand
ACTAATATTGGCTATTCCACCCAAATTTAAACAAGCAGAATAATTTGGAAATAACATTTTATCTACCAAATGCACAATAGGTGCTCCTTGTCCGCCATAAGCAATATCGGTGGTGCGTAAATTGCAAATGGTGGTTGTTTCGCATTGTTTGGCAATAGCTGCACCATCGCCAATTTGTACCGTCATTTGTGTTTGTGGCGAGTGAAAAATAGTATGTCCATGCGAGGCAATTAAATCGGCTTTTAGTTGGTGTTTTTTCAAAAAGTTATAAGCCATTTTTCCTGTGTAATGCCCAAAATCGAAATGGGTTTGGCAAAATACTTTTGCTGTTTCGTTTGGTAAGTTTCTTAACCTGTTTTCCCATTCTATGGAAAATGCTACACATTGGGCTTCAATAATTTTAAATTGCCATTGCTTGTTTATTAATTCAAATTCGCAAAATGCCATATCTAAGCCATCTAATGAGCTTCCCGACATTAAGCCTAAGGCGGTGTATTTTGTTTTTTTCATAAACTTTGCATTAAGGTAAAAGGAATTGGGAAAATGGAAAATGGAAATGGGTAAAGGTAAAAAAAGCCCAATCAGTTTTTTACTAATTGGGCTTTAAGAAGGATTCAGCCTTAGGCTAATTCTCTTTATCTTATTCCTTTAACATTACTGCTTTACAAACTTAGTGGTAAGCACTTCGTTATTATTATTTAAAGCAATAAAGTATGTTCCTGTTGCATAGTTAGCCACATCAATGTTATTGATATTTAAGCCCACCTGTGCCGTAACTTCAATAATATCAACAACTTTACCAGCTACATCGTACACTTTAATTTGTACATTGTTGTTTCCAGTAAATGATGTAAACTCTATTGTTACATTATCAAATGCTGGTATTGGGTAAGCAGTAATATCGGCTAAGCCTGTATTTCTATCTAATACTATTACTTCTGAAGCAATTTCTGTTTCGCCATCAAAATTTGTTGTTAGTAAACGGTAATAGTGCTTGCCTGTTTTAACATCTACATCTGTAAAATCGTAAGATTGAGGAATAACCGATGTTCCTGCACCATTTACAGTAGTAATTGCTTCAAAGTTTACACCATCAAACGAACGTTCTAAAGTGAAGTAATCGTTTTCAAACTCTGAGGCTGTTGCCCAGTAAATATAGTTGTCATTTTCTTGTGCTACACCATCAAATCTCAACAATTCAATAGCCGTAGGACAAGGCGAGAATGTAGCAAGCAATTGAGCATTACACTCATTCGCATCTGTAGCCATTACGTTTACAGCTTCTAAACCAGTAAATCCAGAAAGTGTTAATGTATTTCCTTCAATTACATTGCCCTCAACAGTATAAGGTGCAGTACCACCAATTATGGTAATAGCTAAATCAAATGTACCATCATTTAAAGCACTACAAATTTGTACTACTGAAATATCAAATCCATCACATTCTGCTGGTAAGTCAGGGCAAGTTTCATCTTGAGTAATATCAATAAATGATTGTTGAGGACAAGGATTATTTTCATCAGCATCTTCAACCACTAATGTAAACGTTTCGCCATCTGCAACTACCAATTCATAAACAATACCTGTAACTAAGCCATTGGCAATAAAATCACCCGCTGGCATATTGTAAACTCCCGATCCACCTGAAATGGTAAAGGTTACAACAAAGGCTTCCTCACCTGCTAAACAAGTTGTTTCGTAATCTAATACAACTGGATCTATACATTCTTCATCTGCTGGTGCAACACCAAAGTTGTTTCCATCTGTTACATCTTTCACTTCTCCCGAACCTAAGTCAACTGGGAATGAAGTATCTGTGGTTGGATTTGAACCTACTGGTAAATTAGATACATTCACAACATAATTATCAGGAGGTAAACAATCAAAGGTATAAACACCGTCTCCACCTGTTACAACTGTTGCTATTACATTTCCATTTGAATCTGTTAATGTAACAACAG
>JAHDDA010000196.1 GCA_020629595.1 Chitinophagales bacterium | reverse complement strand
TATCTTTGCAATGCTTTTGAAGAAAATATATATGCCCCTACAATATATTTACTCTTTATTTATATTGACTTATTAGATGAATTTAAAATGACGAAATTAACTTTCAATAACTATCACTATGCTCGCCCCAATTTGGAACAAAAAGTAGCACAAATAAAGGAACTTTTAGAAGGTTTTAACAACAGTAAAAATATAGAAGAACAAAGCACTATAATTGCTAAAATAAATGAGCTAAGAAACAATGTTGACAGTCTTTGGAATATTGCCAACATAAGGCACACTATTGATACCAAAGATGATTTCTACGAGAAAGAAAATGACTTTTTCAATGATAATATGCCTAAATTTAGAGTTGTTATAAATAAATACTATAAAGCTTTAATTAACTCCAGTTTTAAAGATGAATTGAAAGAAAAGTGGGGAGAACAACTCTTTAGAATTGCAGAACTAACCACCAATACACTAAGTGATGATATTATTAATGATTTGGCTACTGAAAATAAATTAGGAAGTCAATATCAGAAGCTTAAAGCATCGGCTAAGTTAGCATTTAAAGGAGAAAACTACAACCTAACAGGTTTATTACCTTTTATGCAATCAAATGATAGAACTGAAAGAAAAGAAGCCTACGAGGTATTTTGGCAATTTTTTGCTGATAATAAAAATGATTTTGATACTATCTACGATCAATTAGTTAAAACTCGTCACCAACTTGCTCAAAAATTAGGATATGAGAACTATGTAGAGCTTGGATATGATAGAATGTTACGTTCTGACTATAGAAGAGCAGAAGTGGCACAATTCAGAGAAGCGGTGTTGAAGTATATTGTTCCTTACGCAACCGAATTAAGGAAAAGACAAGCTGAAAGAATTGAAGTTGACAGCTTTAAAAGTTATGATGTAGCTTACCATTTTAAATCTGGAAATCCTACACCAAAAGGTTCTCCTGCTTGGATAGTTAATCAAGGAAGAGAAATGTACAATCAACTTTCGCCTGAAACAAGTAATTTCTTTTCTTTTATGCTTGAAAGAAATCTTTTAGATTTAGAAAATAAAAAAGGTAAAGCTGGTGGTGGATATTGCACCTATATTCCAACTGAAAAATCGCCTTTTATTTTTTCAAACTTTAATGGTACTTCACACGATATAGATGTTTTAACCCACGAAGCTGGACACGCATTTCAGGTTTTTGAAAGTAGAAATTTTGAACTACCAGAATACAATTGGCCCACTTACGAAGCCTGTGAAATACATTCAATGAGTATGGAGTTTTTTACTTGGCCCTGGATGAAAGGCTTTTTTAAAGAAGATACCGAAAAGTACAAATTCAGCCATTTAGAAAGTGCCATTTTATTTATTCCTTATGGCGTTTGTGTTGATGAATTTCAACATTGGGTCTATGACAATCCTAATGCTACACCCTCTGAAAGAAAAAGTGCTTGGAGAAATTTAGAAAAAAAATATCTTCCTCACTTAGATTATGACGGTATTGAATTTTTAGAAAACGGTGGAATGTGGCAAAAACAAGGTCATATTTATGAAATGCCATTTTACTATATAGATTACACTTTAGCTCAAATTTGTGCATTGCAATTTTGGCACAAATCTCAAAATGGAAATAAAGAAAAGGCATTTAAAGATTATCTAAACTTATGTAGAATGGGGGGATCAAAATCATTTTTAAAATTAGTTGAAGATGCTAATTTAAAATCGCCATTCAAAGAAGATACAATTAAAGAAGCAGTAAGTTTTGTTAAAGAATATTTAGACAGTATAAATGACAAACAGCTTTAATTCTATGTAAATTTATTGGTACTACTTTAAATTTTCATTAATTCTTGAAAGCATCGTTCAAAATTGAATGATGCTTTTTTATTTTTATAAACTATTAGTTTATTTTTTTGTAACATAAGTGAAGTTCCTATCTTACTTTTGAACTTCTAATTGATTCTAAACCTAAAGTAAATTTTTATACTATGGCAGAGATAATACGAATGCCCAGAATGAGTGATACAATGACCGAAGGAGTTTTGGTTTCGTGGCAAATTAAAATTGGAGACTCTATTGAACCAGGAGATTTAATAGCAGAAGTAGAAACCGATAAAGCTACAATGGAACTTGAAAGCTATAACGAAGGAGTTTTATTACATATTGGCGTACAAGAAGGAGAAGCTGTACCTGTAAATGCTCTTATTGCCATTGTAGGGGAAGCAGGCGAAGATGTTAGTGCCATTTTAGAAGCCGAAAATAAAAATGATGCCTCTTCAGACACTAAAGCCGCAACCGAAGAAAAAGTGGTTGAAGAAAAAAAGCATATTATTGAGGAGATAAATCAAACAAGAGCCGATAAAGCACAAGGATTAACTACTTTAGCTTCTCAAGCTTCTGAAACTGAACAAGTTGCTCCACAACGTATAAAGGCATCTCCTTTGGCTAAACGTCTGGCTTTTGAAAACAATATTGATTTAACCCAACTAACTGGTTCTGGAGAAGAAGGACGAATTGTAAAAAAAGATATTGAACAAGTAATTGCTAGCGGTGGAACAACTATTACTCCACAACCAATTACCCAATCAACCCAACAGCCTGTTGCCGAAGAACCAACACCAGCTTTACCAAAATTACCTCAATTTACAGGAGCTGAAGCATTTGAAGATGTAAAAAATTCATCTATGCGTAAGGTTATTGCCAGAAGACTTGGGGAAAGTAAGTTTTCGGCACCACATTTTTATTTAACAATGACCATTAATATGGATGAAATGTGGAATTTTAGAAAAAAACTAAATGCTAAATCACCAGTTAAAATTTCATTCAATGATATTATAATAAAAGCTGTTTCTTTAGCATTGCGTAAACACCCCGCTGTAAATGCTACTTGGAACGAAGATTTTATACGCTACAATAAACACATTCATATTGGAATGGCTGTAGCTGTAAAAGATGGCTTATTAGTTCCTGTTATTCAACACGCCGATAATAAAAGTCTTAGCCATATTGCTACCGAAACTGATATTTATGCTAAAAAAGCTAGAGATAGAAAACTAACTCCAGACGAAATGAGTGGTAATACATTTTCTGTTTCAAACCTAGGAATGATGGATATTGATGAGTTTACCTCTATTATAAATTCACCAGATTCATGCATAATGGCTATTGGAAAAATTGCTGACGTACCAGTTGTGAGAGACGGTAAAATTGTTCCAGGAAAACAAATGAAAATTACGCTTTCTTGCGACCACAGAGTGGTAGATGGTGCTGTGGGTGCTTCATTCTTACAAACTTTTAAAGGTTTAATGGAAGACCCAATTAGTTTGCTAATCTAATACCCAATTTTAACGTAATTTAATTTTTATTTTAAAAAGAAATCCCTGTCGAAGTTTTTAACCTTGACAGGGATTTTTAGTTTGTATTAATTTTTTTAAAAATTACGCTACATTATGTACATCCATTTGTGGGAATGGAATACTAATACCTTGCTTATCAAATTCTTTCTTTACGTTTTCTTGCATATAGAATAATGTATCCCAATAATGCTCACTTTTACAGAAAGGACGGGTAGCTAAGTTTACAGAGCTATCGGCTAATTCTGCAACAACAACTCCTTGTGCTGGATCATCTAAAATGTAAGGACATTGTTTTCCTACTTGCATAATAATACTACGAGCTTTATCAATATCATCGCCATAACCAATACCAAAGGTTAATTCAACGCCAACTGTTCCTTGACCAGAAATATTAGTAATATCATTACCTGTAACATTACTATTTGCAATAATAATACGTTTGTTGTCTAAAGTTTTTAAAGTTGTATTGAAAGCATTAATAGCTTCTACTGTACCAGTAGTTCCGCCACCACCAATTTTAACTAAATCACCTACTTCAAAAGGCTTGAAAATCATTAACATAACACCAGAGGCAACGTGTCCTAAAGTACCGTTTAATGCCATACCAACACCTACCATTAAAGCACTAAAAATGGCAATAAAAGAAGTGGTATTAACACCAAACATTCCTGCTACAGCTAATAAAAGCATAATTTTTAAGGCAACAGAAACTACACTACCCAAAAATTTTGATAAGGTTTCATCAACGCCTCCACGCTTGAAACCTTTTTTGACAAATTTTACAATACCACCAATTATCCAACTACCAACTATCCAAGTTAGAATGGCTAATAATACTTTTGGTGCGTATTCAATACACATTGCAATAAACTGATCAGAATACTTTGCTACATCCATTTTAAATTATTTTTTTAAGAATATAAAATTTTAATAATGTAGTTTTGACTTTAATCAAGTTGTAAGTTACTATTTCAGTTTTAAGAAATTGTTAGCTAGTAGCTTTTGTTAAAATAGTTAGTAATACTTATATAATTGGGTAATTTGATGCGTAATTAAATCTTAAAAAATGGAGGCTGTTTTAGTAGTAAATAATTCTAAAAATTGCATTCCTCGATGTGAATTGAATTTCTGATTTAACTTTGGGCTCCAAACAGCAATACAATATTTATCGGGATAAATGGCAAATATTCCTCCACCAACACCACTTTTACCTGGTAAGCCAACTCTAAATGAAAAATCGCCAGATTGGTCGTAAAACCCACAGGTTTGCATAATTGCATTTATGCGTTTTGCTTGGCTCATTGTTAAAACACTTTCGTTTTTCGCATTTTTGAAATTATCGTCTGCCAGATATAAAAACACTTGAGACATTTCTTCACAACTCATTTCTAAAGAACACATATTAAAATAAAAGTCAAGGACTTCCTCAGGTTCATTTTTAATATTTCCAAATGATTTTAAATAATAACACAAAGCAATGTTTCTATACCCAATAGCTTTTTCAGAATTAGCTACTTTTGCGGAATAATTAATATTTTTATGAAAAGCCAAATTATGGATAAATTCCAAGAATTCTTCTTTCGGATTTTTCAATTCACTCACAAGCATATCACAAATAACCATTGCTCCACTATTGATAAACGGATTCCTAGGTCTTCCATTTTCAGCTTCTAATTGCACCAAAGAATTAAAAGCTGTACCAGAAGGCTCAACCCCCACTCTTTCCAAAATTTTATCGCCTAATAAGCTATATGCCAAGCTAAGGCTCAATACTTTTGAAATACTTTGAATAGAAAATTTGGTAGCATAATTACCTATACAATATTTGTTTTTCTGAATATCAGTTAAATGAATACCAAAGTTTTCTACATCTACTTTTGCCAATTCAGGAATGTAATCGGCTACTTTTCCTTCGCTTTTATCAGCTTTTACAGTTTGGTATATTTCGGTTATTATTTGTTGGTA
>JAHDDA010000195.1 GCA_020629595.1 Chitinophagales bacterium | reverse complement strand
TAATCCTCTTTCTTCAAAATCCAAGCAAACCCAAAAAATATAGCCTGAATTGGTAATCTAACCCAAGCAATTTCGGGCGATAAATTCATAGGGTCGCCACCTTGTTGGGCTATATAAACATTGGCAGGAAAAACACAAAGTAACAAAATAAGCGTTCCTAAAGCACACAAATTTCTGGTAGGTTTGTATAAAATTCCGACACCTAAAAACAGTTCTAACCAACCACAAAGTAAACCTACAAAAAGAGGGTAGGGAAGATATGGTGGAATGGTATTGGCAAAGAAAAAAGGAAAAATTAAATGTCTAATTCCAACTAAAATTAGAACACTTCCAACAAAATATGCTAATATGTTTTTTGCATTTTTATTCATACCAAAAGATTACTTAACCTCTATTAAGTTGCCTTCAAATTCTACCACATCGCCAGTTCTAACTTTGTAGCGTTTGCGAGTTTCAAGTTCATTGTTTACAAAAACCATTTCATCTTCTATGCATATTTTAGCTTCGCCACCCGAAAAGCAAACTTTTACCATTTTTAGTAGTTTGAATAATTCAATATATTCGCTTGTAAGTTGAAACGAAATAGTATTCATTTTTAATCAATTTTTAATGGAAAAAATAATATTACCAATTGAAGATAAATTATTTTCAAAGCACAAAGTTAAACTCTTTATGCTTTGTCTTTATAAATTAAACTTTGAACCCAATGGCAATAAATATTTTAAGCTAAAATACAATATACAAGAAGCAATTGATAAGAAATGTACTGGAATATTAACTTTTGGTGGAGCATATTCAAATCATATTTTGGCAAGTGCTAAAGCAGCAAATAAAAATAATTTGAAATGTATTGGTATTATTAGGGGTGAAAAACCAGAAAATTTAAGCCCAACTTTAAAAGATGTTGTGAATTTGGGTATGAATTTACAATTTGTTTCTCGTTCGGAATACAAAAAGAGAAATGAAGTGAATTATTTGACGGAATTGCAACAAAAATTCCCAAGCTATTATATAATTCCTGAAGGTGGAACAAATAAATTGGCAATTAAAGGAACAAGTGAGATTGTAAATTTATTAGAAGATATTGATTTCGATTATTTATGTGCTTCTATTGGAACAGGCGGAACAATAGCGGGTTTATGTAATTCTAAACAGCTAAAGTCAAATCAAAAAATTTTAGGTTTTTCTGCTTTAAAAGGAAGCTTTATTGAACAAGAAATTCGTAATTTATTGGAAAATGATGATGCAAAAATTAAAAATTTAAATACATTTACAGAATATCATTGTGGTGGTTATGCAAAAGTTCCACAAAAATTACTTAACTTTATTATTAACTTTTATGCTGAATATAAAATTCCATTAGATCCTATTTATAATTCTAAAATGTTATTGGGTATTTATGATTTAGTTGAAAAGGAATATTTCAAACAAAATTCAACTATTGTAATGATTCATTCTGGTGGATTGCAAGGCTTGAGAGGAAAACCAGCGTTGAGTTATATTTATGATGAACATTTGTAATTTTTACAGATTAAACACTTTTGGGAGTAAGTGTACCTCTACTTTTCTTTTTACAGAAAGTAGAGGTTTTTTTATACGAGAAATCGTTTAAAGTCTATTATTCCGATTTTAAAATGAAGCTTGCACACGCAAAACTCCAACCAAAACCTGTAAATGAAATTTGGCGGTTTTCTACTATTGCCTGATTGCTTGTTTTGTGGTCGCAAATACCCAAACGCCATAAATTTTGAAAAGAAAGTAAAATATCAAACTCTTGCTTTTTAAATAAATCGGCAGCTGCTTCAAGGGTAAAACACTTAGTTGCATAATCAAAATTTCCGTAACGAATGCCTTGATATAATGAGCTAAGTAAAGCTGCGTCTAAAGCCGAAATATTAAAAATTACTTTTGGAAAACTAGCGTGAATATTACCATAATGTTGTGGAGCAAGTAGGCAAACCAACTGACTGGCGTACATATCCGATAAAATTACACTCTCTGTTGTACTTGCATTTTCAATTAAAGGCATAAAAATATCGGGTGGAACAATAGCGGCTTCAAAGCCTTTATCTTTAATCCACTTCTGGGCTTTACTTAATACCAAAATCATATTTTTAAGTCGCCATTTACCTAAATGTTGGCTCAAAATGAACTGTCCACTATCGCCAAATCCCACAATTTGATTCAAGTAAACTTTAGCGGCTTCTAGCATTTCTTCGTCAAAGTAATTTTGCATACGATTAAGTTTCGTTAACAGTCTATTAAATAAACTAAAAATTTACTTTAAAAATTGTAAAAAATTAAAATACTTACAATCATTTCCGAAATTAGCGTTTTTTTATAAACATAATTTTTGAAAAAGCTTGATTGGTACATATTGCGTAAATATTTAGGCTCGGTAGTTTATGCTGTTTTTTTGTTTATTATTGTAGCTGTTGTAATTGATTTATCTGAAAAAGTTGACAACTTTTTAGAACACGAAGCAGATTTTTATAGTGTTGTTTTTGGGTATTATCGTTACTTTATTCCACATATTGTATTTTTATTAAGCCCCATTTTTATATTTATTTCGGTAATATTTTTTACGTCAAAATTGGCAAGCCGTAGCGAAATTGTTGCTAGTTTAAGTGGAGGAGTTAGTTTTTACCGAATTTTATTAGTCCCTTATTTTATCGGAGCTTTTATTTTTGCAGGCATTCAGCTATATGCCAATCATTTTTTAGTACCCAAAGCCAATGAAAAGCGTATAGTATTTGAAGATGAGTTTGTTCGTAAAAAATTAAAAACCACAGAATTTGGAATTAGAATGCAGTTGGCAGAAGGCGTTTTTTTAGGAATGAATTCTTTTTCTAACAAAACACAAAAAGGAAAAAAGTTAACTATTGAGCATTTCGAAAATTCAAATTTGCAAAAAAAATTAATGGCTGAAGAAGTTATTTGGAACGATAAAAAGAAAAATTGGACATTAAAAAACTGGAAATTACGGAATATAAATAAATTAAGAGAAAATGTAGAAAGTGGAGAAGCATTGGACAGTATTTTTAGTTTTACACCAGATGACTTTAATCAAAATGATTTACTAAAAGATGCTATGACAACACCCGATTTGCTGAAGCGGATAGAACGGGAAGAAATGAAACAAAGTGGAGGTGTAAACCCTTACAAAATTGAGTTGCACAGAAGAACTGCTGTACCAGCAGCAACATTTATACTTACCTTAATTGGTTTTTCTTTGGCATCACGTAAAACACGTGGAGGAATGGGCTTACATTTGTTAATAGGTGTTGTTATTAGTGCGGCTTATGTTTTGGTAATGCAATTTTCCACTACACTTTCTACCAATGCTGGCTTTTCGCCCTTAATGTCGGTATGGATTCCTAATATAATGTTTGGCTTGCTGGGCTTGTATTTAATGTTTACTGCTCCGAAGTAGTGTTCTATTCATAATGTCCTTTACAGGAGATAATTATAATTTCAGTGTCGGTTACTTTGTAAATAATTCTATGTTCATCGGTAATTCTTCTAGACCAATAGCCTTTCAAGTTTTCTTTTAGTGGTTATGGTTTTTCTATGCCTTCAAAAGGTGTTCTTTTCATTGCTTTTATTAATTTACCAATCTTTTTAAGAATGGTTCTATTTGTTAATCCCCAATCTAAAAACTCTTCAAAGGCACTTGGTTCAAATGTAATTTTACGACTCAACTTCTAATTTTTTAGGCTTCAACATTTTTCTTCGATTTTCATTAGAAGTATTTTCATTAAAAAACTTATCAAAGTCTTCATTTTCTAAAGTTAGAATTTCTGCTGTTCCATTTTCAACTGCTTCAATTCTTTTATCAATCTCAGCTTTTCTATTCCAATCTTCTTTTTTTTCCAATTTGGAATTAGAAGCATAAATGTCAATTTCTAAGTCCTTTCCGGCAAACATTTTTTTCAATGCTTCTAAAAAATTAATGTCTAAATCGTTGGCGTTTATTTTAAAATTAGCTTCCATATTGTAAATTTAAGGGAAATTTTTACAAGTAGTTTCTATTAAAATTTAAAAAATACCTCACTTTTTTGTCCTTCTTCGCACCAAAAATTAATAATGTATTGTCCTGTTTTTAATTGGCTAAGATTTAATTGTTTTTCCGTTTCATAATTCATTTTTTCAGAAAAAACTACTTGTCCATTCAAATCAAAAACCTGTATTTCATTATTGGAAACGCAACATTCATCTAACGAAATAGTCATAAAGTTTGAAACAAGATTGGGATAAATTTTATTGTTTTTAGGGCAGGTATTTTCTAAAGTTGAATTATTGGTTGTTTGGCAATATTCATCATTATCGGGCAGTACTACAATGTTTATCGATTCTGTGGCATTGCAACCAAATTCATCTTCAACAGTAAGTGTTAAAAAAGTAGTTTGGTTGATTAAAGCAGTATTCTCAACCTGTCCATTACTCCAAAAATAGGATTCAAACTCATCGGAAATTTCTAATAAAAAAGGCGTGTCGGCTTCGCAAATTATGGTATCTTCAAAACCCAAAATTGGCGTTGGATTTATTGTTAGAAGTAAAGTATCTGTATCGGTACAACCATCGGCAGTAGTAACAGTAAGCCAATATTCACCAGTAGCATTTGCAGGAGCATATTGTTGCGTGTGCCCTGTACTCCAAAGGTAGCTTGCCATACCTGTTGGTCCTGAAAGAACAACGGGTGCTTGAATTTCACAAACGGTGATGTCTTCTAATTGCAATTCAAAATTAGTAACAGTAACTGTTTCGTTATAAGTACATCCATTTTGGTCTGTAACAACTAAATCATAATCGCCAGCTTCAGTTACTTCAATAGTTTGTGTTGTTTCTCCTGTACTCCATTCGTACAATAAGTTTTCGCCATTGGGTGCTGAAATGGTGGTTGAAGTTTCGCCGGGGCAAATTGTTTTATTCTGTACGTCAAAACTTAAAGTATCAATCCAACTTACGATAATAGAAACGTAGTTGAAGCAACCTAATTCGTTATACACATTTCCGTAATAAAAATTTCCTGAAGTGCCATTGCTCAATAAAATATTATCTTCGGCATAATCGCCAAACCATTCAATTTCGTATCCTTTTAATTCTGGAATTATGTGAGGAAAATCATTAGAACAAAGTGGATATTCAAAATCTACAAATTCTTCAGGTAAGGGATTTAATATTACATTTATGGTATCTGAAAAACTGCATCCTTCACTGTTATAAGCTGTTAAAATATATTCACCTGCTTCTGTAACTAAAAGATTTTTACTTGTTTCGCCTGTATTCCATTCGTATTGTGCATAGCCACTTGGTCCAATAATTA
>JAHDDA010000194.1:3055-5354 GCA_020629595.1 Chitinophagales bacterium | reverse complement strand
AAACGGTAAAAACAGCCGTTGGTTTAGGGGCTGCGGTAATATTTGTACTTTTAGTAACAACGCCTGTTAACTGGTTGGTAAATAATTACCTTTTAGTTGAAGGCTCGTTGGCAGGCATACACTCAAGCCTTGCAACTGTTGATTTAACTTTTTTACGTTTTATACTTTTTATTGCAGTAATTGCTTCAATGGTACAATTAGTAGAAATGTTAATTGAACGTTTCTCTCCATCTTTGTATAACTCATTAGGTATTTTCTTACCACTTATTACAGTAAACTGTGCCATTTTAGGAACTTCATTATTTATGGTTCAGCGTGAATATGACTTAATTGGTTCTACTGCATTTGGTATTGGTTCGGGTGTAGGCTTCTTTTTAGCTATTGTTGCTATTGCAGCCATAAGAGAAAAAATACGTTACTCTGCTGTTCCTGCTCCATTGCGTGGTTTAGGTATTGCCTTTATCATTACTGGTTTAATGGGTATTGCCTTTATGAGTTTTATGGGAATTAAAGTATAGACAAAAAGACTTTGAGAATGTTAGACTTTGGGAAACTTTAGTAAATCCTAATTGTTATCATTAAAAGTCAAATTATCTCACTTTCTTACTTTCTAAATATCTAAAACAATTTAATAGAATGTTTGGTCCAATTTTAGGTGCAATATTAGTTTTCGTAGGCTTAACCCTACTATTAACTTTTATTTTACTATTCGCAAAAGCGAAATTAGTTCCTTCTGGGAATGTAAATATTGTAATTAACGGTGATGAGGCAAACACTAAACAAATTGCCCCTGGTTCAACTTTATTGAACGCATTATCTGAACAAAATATCTTTTTGCCTTCAGCTTGCGGAGGTGGTGGAACTTGTGCTATGTGTTTATGCCAAGTTACAGAAGGTGGTGGTGATGTTTTGCCTACCGAAATGAACCACCTAACCCGTAAAGAAGCTAAAGAAAATTGGCGATTAGCTTGCCAAGTTAAGGTGCGTAATGATATGAAGGTGGAAGTACCAGAAGAAATTTTTGGTATTAAAAAATGGGAATGTGAAGTTGTCTCAAATAACAATGTTGCATCTTTCATCAAAGAATTTGTGGTAAAATTACCTGAAGGTGAAACCTTAGATTTTGAATCGGGAGGATATATTCAGATTGATGTACCAAAAATTGAAGTTAATTATAAAACGGATATTGAGGTTGAAGATGAATACTTATCTGAATGGGATAAATTTGGTTTGTGGTCGTTGAAAATGAAAAACGATGAGGAGCAATTTAGAGCTTACTCAATGGCAAATCACCCAGCAGAAGGAAATATAGTAATGCTGACTATTCGTATTGCTACGCCACCATGGGATAGAGCTAAAAACCAATGGATGGATGTAAATCCTGGTGTTTGTTCATCATTTGTTTTCTCTCGTAAACCAGGCGATAAAGTAATGATTTCGGGTCCTTACGGAGAGTTCCATATTAAGCCTACTAAAAAAGAAATGATTTATATTGGTGGTGGTGCAGGAATGGCTCCATTACGTTCTCACCTATTCCACTTATTCCACACTTTAAAAACTACCGATAGAACTATTTCTTATTGGTATGGTGGACGTACTCGTAGAGAGCTTTTCTATGTTGATGAATTTAAAGCAATAGAAAAAGAATTTCCAAATTTCTCTTTCCACTTAGCTTTAGACAATCCTTTACCAGAAGATAATTGGACGGTTAGAAAAGACAGACACGATAGAGAAAAAGACGGTTATAAAGGTTTTATTCACCAAGTATTAATTGACAATTATTTAAGTCAACACGAAGAACCAGAAGAAGTTGAATACTATTTCTGTGGACCACCGTTAATGAATGCCGCTGTAATCAAAATGTTAGATGATTATGGTGTTCCAGAAGAAAACATAATGTTTGATGATTTTGGAGGATAATTTCATTCAACAATTAATTTAAAAGTGAAGCAGTTAGAAAAAATTCTAACTGCTTTTTTTATTCCACAAAAACATCTTTCAAATCAATAATTACATTTGGAAAAATATATAAACTAAGTTGCTCATCATTTGTGTATGGCTTTCCATTTTTCAAAGAATATTCGTTAGAATCATCATCTAAATAATATTGTAAAACTGTTTCATTTTCAGGATCAACAATCAAATATTCACGCACCCCCACCGATTCGTATAATTTAAACTTGATGCCCATATCTATTTTAGCAGTACTCTTACTTAATATCTCAACTACTAAATCGGGCGCACCTTTACAGCCTTTTTCCTCTATTATTTCCTGATTGCAAACAATAATAATATCAGG
>JAHDDA010000194.1:0-2955 GCA_020629595.1 Chitinophagales bacterium | reverse complement strand
TCTAATTGATTGATATGTGAAATTTGCGTTTCTACCATATTTCAAATATAAAGCAATTAAAAATAAAGAAGTAATTTTAAAAGTTAGCCATAGCTAAAAAATTATTTAGATATAGTTAACTTTATTATCTTTGCAGTTTTTTAGCGTTTAAAATCAATTGATTACGGTTTCTTATGAAAAGCACTTATTTAATTAAAGTTTTTTTAAATGTTTTTATCTTTTTATTTTCTTTAGGAACAATTAGCTTAAACGCACAAAATGTTATAGAACCCTCTGCAGTAGTAGATAAAGGAACAGTTTTATTAGAAAATGCCTATGTTTTAAATATTGCAAGTAGTTATTTTCTTTATTCTTTCTATATAAACAATACATTGGTTCAAGAATCGCACAACTTTTCTGGTTTGTTTAGAATTGGCTTATCCAATAATTTTGAGTTGCTTTTTCAACCAAGCGTTACTATAAACAAACAAATACAATCAAGTGTAAATAAACAGCTTAGTATTGATGATTTTTCTTTTGGTTTAAAGGCACAACTTCTTAGAAATGATAAGATTGAATTGGCAATTTTAAACTTTAATTCTATTCCTACTGCTAGTAACTTTAGTTCGGCAGGAGAATTTAATACTAATAACATTTTATCATTGGGTCATTCAATTAAAACTGTTGGAATTGGCTATAATATTGGCGTAAATTATGGCATTAAAAGCAAGCAGCTAAACTTTCCTTTTTCTATTATGCTCTCTAAAAACATAAATGATAAAATAGGATTGTTTGTGGAGACATTTGGTTCTTTTTCTCCTAAATCACCAAGTAATCAACAATTAAACAACAATTTCGACTTGGGTTTTAACTTATTTGTACACGAAAAATTACAAGTTGATTTTAGTTATGGATTTAATGTAAAAAATCTAAATAGAACAAATGGTAGTACAACTAATTTTTTAGGAATTGTGTTGGCTTATTTGTTTGTTAAAGACTAAAAGAATGTTTATCTTCATAAAATGAAGCCAACACAACTAATATTTACAATTATTTATTTTGTACTTCTTTTTTTTGAAATGTTTTTGAGGTATAAAGGCTTGGCAGATATTGAAATATTTGTAAAGCCATTATTAATGCCTATTCTTATTCTTTATGTATTTGTTTACTCTTCAATAAGAGATAATATTTTCTATTTGCTAGTTGCAGCCTTATTTTTTTCTTGTATTGGCGATGTTTTACTTCTAGAAAAACTGAATATATTTATTGGTGGTTTAGCTTCTTTTTTAATTGCACACATTTGTTACATTTTCAGTTTCAAAAAGCCAATAAAAAAATCATATATTGATCAAAATAAAATGCTTCTTCTACCCTTTTTGGCTTTAGGTTTTGGAATGATATTTTTGATTAAAGATAATTTAGGCGAATTATTAATTCCTGTTATTGTTTATACTTCAGTAATTATTTTAATGGGTATTTTTGCCTTAAATAGAAAAGGAACAGTTATAAATTCAAGTTTTAATTTAGTATTTTTAGGAGCAAGTATGTTTATGCTTTCCGATAGTTTAATTGCTTTAACCCGTTTTTATAAGCCAATAGTTTATGATGGCGTATGGATAATGTTATTTTATGGAACTGGGCAGTATTTAATAACAGAAGGGATTTTGAGAGAAATGAATGATTGATTTAAAATTTAAGAACCGATAATTCGTCTTCACAATTTTCTAAAAGTTGTGAAATAGTTTTTTTAAATACAGGATGTATAAAATTAGGAGCTATTTCAGCAAAAGGAATTAAGGTAAAGTTTCGCAAATGTAATCTTGGATGCGGAATGATTAAATTAGGAGTATTCAAAACATAATTTTCGTAAAAGAGCAAATCTAAATCCATAGTTCTTTCGCCCCATTTAACTTTTCGTTCTCGCCCTAAAGTATTTTCTATGAGTAATAGTTTTTCTAACAAAAAGTTAGCTGGCAAACCTGTTTTAACTAATATAACTTGATTGAGGAAATCATTTTGGTTTTCATTTCCCCAAGCCTTTGTTTTATAAACAGAAGATTTTAACTCTACTTCTCCACAATTCAAGCTAATTTGGGCAATAGCTAAATTTAATAATTCAATGCTATTACCCAAATTTGAACCTAATAAAATATAGGCAGTATTTTTACCATTTATCATCTATTCAAATATGATAACTGATTTCTGAATTAGTAATCTAAAAATTAGGCTTCTGTTTTCTTAGCATCAGCCAAAAATTTAGCCAAACCTATGTCTGTAAGCGGATGATTTAACAATCCTAAAATTGATTTTAAAGGACAAGTAACTACATCGGCACCCAACTCAAATGCCTTAACAATGTGTAGTGGATTACGAATAGATGCCGCTAAAATTTCTGTAAATCCAGCTTGACGTTCATAAATATTGGCAATTTGCTCAATTAATTTCATTCCGTCCCAAGAAATATCATCAATTCTTCCAATAAAAGGAGAAACATAAGTTGCACCAGCAGTTTCTGCCAAAATAGCTTGACCAGCAGAAAAAACAAGTGTACAATTTGTATCGATGTTATTTTCTGAAAAATAACGAATTGCCTTAACACCATCTTTTATCATAGGTACTTTTACCACAATATTGTTAGCCAAACTTGCTAGTTCTTCACCTTCTTTTATAATGTCTTCATACTTTGTAGAAAACACCTCAGCACTTACATCGCCACTTACAATAGAACAAATATCTTTATAATGTTGCTTAATATTTGCAGCTCCTTTAATTCCTTCCTTAGCCATTAACGATGGATTGGTTGTAACGCCATCTAAAATTCCTAAATCAGCTGCTTCTTCAATTTCTTTTAAGTTTGCTGTATCAACAAAAAATCTCATTGCTTAAATTTTAAAATTCGAGTGCAAAGATACCAATACTTGAATTATGAATTATGAATTATCAATTATCAATTATCAATTATGAATTATCAATTAT
>JAHDDA010000193.1 GCA_020629595.1 Chitinophagales bacterium | reverse complement strand
TATCAGTTTATCAAAGAAGTTTAAGTTTTTTCTGTTTCGTTTTCCAACTGACCTTTTTTATAAATGTTCTTTTTTAACTTTACAGTTCAACTTTTAAACAAAATTCAATTTTTTGTTTTGAATTAAGTATGTTATTTATTGAAAGAACATTTACAAAAATGAAAAAATTATTAACCTTACTACTTTTTGTTGTGTTAACAACTGTGGCAGTTAAAGCACAAACACCCAAGCCTTGTGCTACAATTGAAACTCCAGAAGAAAGAATTGCTTTAATGAAACTAAAGCCCTTGTTAGAGCAATATCAAAAATCTGACGAAATACTTTACATTCCTATTCAGTTTCACAACGTTGCAGATAATGATGGAACAGGAAGATGGAGTAAGTTCAATATTATTCAAAACATAGCCGATGTAAATGAAGACTATGCAGAATATAATATGCAATTTTTCCTTTATGAAACAGATGTGAATGATGTAGATAATGCTGCAATGTATGACCATGACAATTTTGGCGTTGATAACCAAATGAACCAAAACAAAACAGCTAATGTGGTTAACGTTTTTATAGTTGAAGACCCAGCAGGTGCTTGTGGTTATTACACTTATGGTGCAGACTGTATTATGGTGGGAAAAAACTGTGCTGGAATTGGCTCTACTACCTTAACTCATGAGTTAGGACATTATTTTGGTTTGCCACACCCATTCTCAGGTTGGGAATATGGCACTCCTAATAACAATCAAATTGAAAGAGTTCCAAGAACAGGAAGTAGTGCAAACTGTGAATTTGCAGGAGATTCTTTTTGTGGAACAGGTCCCGACTATGTTTCTGACCGCTGGGATTGCCCTTATTCACAATTAACCGATCCTTTAGGCAATACATTTCGACCAGATAGTTCATTTTATATGTCATATTCTTCCGATCAATGTCAATCTCGCCACGCATTTGACCAAGTAGCAAGTATGAAAGCTCAAATTGGTAGTATTCGTACATATCTTACTAATCACAATACGTCAGAAGCTGAAAACACTGATGAAATTGGAAATATGTATCTTGTTTACCCTGCCAATGAAGCAACTGTACCAACAACTGTTACTATTGAATGGGAACCAGTTGATGGTGCAACGCATTATGCTTTATATATAAGAGATGTAACAGAAGAAATAGCTATGGTTGACGAAATAATTACTGGCACATCTTATACGCTTAACAACTTAGCTCACGAATCCAGAATATTTTGGCAAGTTCGTCCTTTTCATCAAGGAAATTACAGTGCTACTCCTCCACAAGAAAGAAGATTTAATGTAAGCGAAGACCAAATTATTACTGTTGATAATTATGATGTTAGCCATCCTAGTTGTGCAAATGCTTTTGATGCTAGTATTTCATTTGAAGCCACAGGAGGAAATCCGCCATACAACTATAATTGGACTAATGGAGTGGAAGGAAATGCACTTGCTGATATTCCTTATGGTAAATACAGTTGTGTGGTTACTGATGCAGATGGAGTTGAAAATACTTTAGACTTTTTTATTGACCAACCTACACCACTTCAAGCCGATGCTTTGGTAGGATTTAATGCAACGACTGCCCTTGTAGCAGGAGGTACAGCTCCTTACGAGTACGCTTGGTCTACTAGTGATGAAACTACTAAAACAGCTAATAATCTGCAAGCAGGTTTAAACACACTTACTATAACAGATGCTAATGGTTGTGAAACAACACACGAGTTTATGTTTATTGTTCCTAATGTAGTAGCGAATAATATAACTTGCTATGGAGATGAAAATGGAAGTTTGTTCGTATTTGGAGCAGATGGAGGTGAAGGGAATTATTCTTACGAATGGGGCAATGGTTCAAATGAATTGATAAGAGAAAATTTATCGGCAGGAGAATACTTCTTAACCGTAACAGATAGTGAAGGAAATTCAACAGTAGGTAGCTATATTATTTCTGAAGCAGACGCACCATTAGCATTAAACATTACACAAAATGGCAATGATATAATAGTTTTAAGTAATGGGGGTGTAGAACCAATAAACTTTGTTTGGTCAGATGGTTCAATTGAAAATATTAGAATAAACTTACCTTCAGGAAACTACACATTAATAGTTTCAGATGCAAATGGATGTACAATTACAGAAACTTTTTCAGTTACAACTACTTCTAATGAAACTTTGAATACCAAATTAATCAAAGCATATTTTAATTCACAAGGTAACCTAATTGTAGATTCAAACTTTGAAAATGAAAATGTAGAAATAAATTTATTTAATATTCAAGGTAAAGCAATAATGCAAGATAATTTTGTGCAATCAAATGGTAATAAAATTTACGATTTGGCAAATTTATCGAATGGAATTTACTTACTTCAAGTCAATGTAAATGGTGTAATTCAAACAATAAAATTAGTGAAATAACACTTTTTCACTTTATTATATTTTGTAACCAAAAGGCAATAGTTGTAACTTACAATTATTGCCTTTTTTGTTTTCTATAAGTGATTGAATAAGAAAAACAATAGAATTATTAACCAAACAATATCAACAAAATGCCAATAAATTTCAAGCATTTTAAGTTTTGCTAATTCTCCAGGTTTTGAAAAATATAGTAAAGAATTTACTGGGTTTGCTTGTATTTTTTTAAAGGAAAAATAGAAAATTAATAAAGGAATTAAGCCACCCACAACATGCAAAGCATGAATACCTGAAATAATGTACAAATAAGAACCATCGGGTTTTCCACCAATAACAATATTTTCAGAAATTAACTCGCCCCACCCCATTATCTGTGTAACAACAAAAATGCTTGTTAGAACAATAGTGTAGATAAACATTTTTTTCATTCTTGGAGCATCATCGGCAGCAAAAGCCTTTGGTATTTGGCGAATGCTAAAACTACTTAAAACTAAAACAACAGCACTTACTAAAAATAATTTTGGGAAACTCAACAAAGTCCAAGTCCAGTTGGGTTTTGAATATAAATAAGCCACCATAAAAGCTAAAAACAAGGAGGTACTTCCGCCTAAACCAACAATTAAGCCCATTTTTCCGAAATTATTACCAGCAAAAGGACTTGCTTGTTTTACATCTTCAACTTTTTCTGTGTATGGATTGTACTTTGCCAATGTTAATTTTTCAATAGAAACAATTGAAAGTAAGAATGGTTTTAAAATAATGTCAAATTCAAAATGCCAAAGAAAATAATAAATATCAGAAATTGACAATAAGCTAAAGCATTGTATTTTTCAAAAGTACAATTGTAATAAACCAATAGCATTACAGCAGAAATAAGCCACCACGCCACATAATTCTGAATAGGAATATCATCGCTTCCCCAATGCCAAAAATCTAACTTTATAGCAACAGGCTCAATGTAAAAATCTAACAAAACCAACAAACTTGAACCTATTATTATTTTTAGCCACTTATTAATTTTAAAAAAAGATAAAAAACTACCTACCGATAAGATACAAAGCAACCAGTTTACACCAATTATGGGCGGAACCCCTTTAACTTTCCAACCCAAAGAACTTCCATAAACATATTCTCCAAATATTAATCCAGTTCCTACGCCAACAATTTCGGCAAATAAACCAAAGAAAAAAATGAATAAACAACACCCATAAAACGAAAAGTTTTTTGCTTGAACTAATAGAATAAACAAAAATGAGAGCAATAAATTAAAAGGTGAAAAAGGCAATAAATACTTTTGTGTTTCAGGAATAGAAAGACCTATTATTCCAACGAAATTTAGAATAAGTAAAATAATTATAAGCACTTTTTCTTTTGTTAAAATCATTGCAATTTTAATTTTACCTAGCAATTACAACTTTGTATCGTTTAAAGTTTAAAATAATTTCAAATTTTTCTTCAGTAATCTACCAAATTCTCAAATTCCTAAATTCTCAGATTTTTTAACTGTTTAGCAATATATTTGCAGTCCGAAAACGGGATTAAGTTAAAATAATGTATTGTAATCTTTAACTTTCCAAATACAAAAATTAAAATATGAACTTACACGAGTATCAGGCAAAAGAATTATTGGCACGTTATGGATGTAGAATTCAACGTGGAATTATGATTGAAAATGCTGAGGAAGCAGAAGCTACGGCATTAAAATTAACAGAAGAAACAGGTACTTCGTACTACGTTGTTAAAGCACAAATTCACGCAGGTGGACGTGGAAAAGCTGGCGGTGTAAAAGTTGCTAAAAATATGGATGAGCTTAAAGAATATTCTAATGAAATATTAGGAAAAACTTTAATTACTCCACAAACTGGTGCGGCTGGTAAAGTTGTAAATAAAATATTGATTGCCGAAGATGTTTATTACCCTGGTGATAGCGAAGTGAAAGAATTTTACGTTGGAATTTTAATGGATAGAGGAACTGGTAAAAACGTAATTATTTATTCTACAGAAGGAGGAATGGATATTGAGCAAGTAGCCGAAGAAACCCCACATTTAGTTCACAAAGAATTTATTGATCCACGTTTAGGTATTCAAGGCTTTCAGTTACGCAAAATTGCCTTTAACTTAGGTTTAAGCGGCACTGCTTTCAAAGAAATGGTAAAATTTGTTTCTAATTTATACAAAACTTTCTTGGGAATTGATGCTTCAATGGTTGAAATTAACCCTGCATTCAAAACTTCAGATGATAAAGTAATGGCAGTTGATGCTAAAATTAGTATTGATGGCAATGCCTTATATCGTCATCCAGAAATTGCCGAAATGCGTGATGTTACCGAAGAAGACCCAACAGAAGTTGAAGCAGGTAAATATGATTTGAACTTTGTAAAGTTAGATGGTAATGTAGGTTGTATGGTAAATGGTGCTGGTTTGGCAATGGCAACTATGGATATTATTAAATTAGCAGGCGGAAACCCAGCCAACTTCTTAGATGTTGGAGGTGGAGCAAATGCTAAAACCGTAGAAGCAGGTTTCCGTATTATTTTACAAGACCCTAACGTAAAAGCAATTTTATTAAATATTTTTGGTGGAATTGTACGTTGCGATAGAGTGGCAAACGGAGTTGTAGAAGCCTATAAAAATATTGGAGAAATAAATGTTCCAATTATTGTGCGTTTACAAGGAACAAATGCCGAAGAAGGAAAGAAAATTATTGATGAATCAGGCTTAAAAGTTCATTCAGCAATTGTATTAAAAGAAGCGGCTGATAAAGTAAAAGAGTTAATTGCTTAGTCTTTATTCTTTTTAGTTAAAGTTGCAACCCTTCAAAGTTTAATGAATTTTGAAGGGTTTTTTATTGGCAAAACTCAATTAACCAAGAAAAATCATAGTCAAACTATTGATTTTCTTGCTTAGTTTTTTATTTCTAAAGAAAAACACCGACAATTCTACAAGTTTTTTACATCTCTC
>JAHDDA010000192.1 GCA_020629595.1 Chitinophagales bacterium | reverse complement strand
TTTGGTTTTAAAATAAACTGCTTTTGACCTTATTTGTATAGTATTTTTCTAATTATGTTTATCAATGCTGAATTTTGTTATTTCAGCTTTAGAAAAAAGCTTAAAAACTAACCTTATTAAAATAAAAAAGAGAAATATTTTACATTTAAATATTTCTCTTTAATTCCAAAATAAAATAATAAATGAAGCTTATTGAATTGAATTAGGTGTTCCTTGATAATCACCTGGGAATAAAATATAGTATTGATTTAAAAATAATTCGTTTTGGATATGATAATGATATTCTCCACTTGGATTGTGTATAGTTGGACCAAAATGTCCGCCTGAAGCATCTAAATCTGTTGGGTAGCTACCATCATAATCTCTACGTCCATATAGAAAAAAGCCATCTGAAATAATACCAATTAACTCACCATCATCATCTGACCAAGCTTTTGGTTCTAAGTGATAATGATAACTTTGCGGACCTGTATGTGCCGCTGTATAATCTAAAGAAACTACTGCATTATCTAAAGGTACATTTGGTCCTTCTTCATCATTATAAATAACGGCACCACTTACAGCAAAACCAATAGCTCCTAAACCAGTAGCTGAAGAGTTAGTTGCTAATTGTGGTTCTTGAGGCACAGTTAATGTGTACATTCCATTAAAATCATCAATATTACCTGGTGCCATATCTACATAGGTAGTTACTGTTGGAGCAACAAATAAAGGGTGATTCACTGCCGCTGCAGGAGTCGTTATTGTATTTCCTTGAGGATCTACAGACGAACGTGCTGTTGTATTTGACCAATATGGTGAAGTATGATTTGGTAAACCATCTGTTTCTAAAACTACATCGTCATCACTCAAATAAATGTTGAAACTTTCTGTATCAAATTCATTAAAAGCAGGATGTAAACCAGAGGTAGGAGGGATGGTATTATTCAAGGTACAATCTGCACCGCTATATTGAATTGTTGGTTCTCCTACCTTTGAACGATTATTTGTCCATAAATTAAAATCTAAATTATTTACAACACCGTTTCCATCTCCATCTTGAGGTAAGTATTGTAAAACAGCCGAAGCATCAGATGTCCAAACATTAAAATCTAAATTATTTTCAACGCCATTAGCACAATATTCTCCTGCATAAAGTGTATAATTACTTCCCACTATTTTCATTTGTTCAATACCTGAAGCTAAAGATAAATCGGAAGGCAAATCATATAACATTTGCCCTGTAATTGGTTCAGAAATTAATACTGCTAAATGATGTCTTGGATGTACAGAAATATAATTTCCAGACATATTCGGGAAAGAAATATCAGCATTTCCATTCATATCATACACTTGCCCGCTAATATTTACATAACAGGCTTTTTGGTTTAAAATATTACCCGAGGCATCTCGCATAACAACTAAAATCCAATCGGTCATATCCGAAGGTATGGAAGCAAGTGTTTCTATTCCAGAATAATTCCAAGGTTCTTGATTAAAAGGCTGGGCATTAGGAATTAAGCCTTGTGTATTCAAATCGGTATGCATTAATCCTGATGTTGCATTAGTATATCCTTCAAAAAGCACTTTAACAGATGCTGAGTAAGTTAAACCTCCTACACAAGCACCTACAACTACTTCATCGAAAAAGTAAAAACCATTCTCATCATAAACAAAGAAATAGTAAGTCCCTTCAGCATCTACAGTTGCAGTTTGTGTGGTAGCTCCAGAAATTATGTTTCCATCATTGGTATGCCATTGGTAAGAGTAGGCTGAACCAGTTCCAGTATTGCCACTTCCTGTTAAAGTAGCTTGACCTGTTAAACAATCTATCACGCTATCTATACCTGCATTTACTGTATTAGTACAAGTTGTTGTGCTTCCACTATTGGCATAATTTATAGCAGTTGCATCTAAATCACAATCTGTAGTTGTTCCTCCACCTCCACCGCAATCGGCAGGGCAGTTATCTGCTGTTTCTGGTCCGCCACAAATACCATCACCACAACAGGGTTGCCCTGCTGGCACTTGGCTACAATCTGGAGGTGAACCAGGACCACCTCCGCCAGTATTTCCATCACAATCTACTAATTCTCCATAAAATTCTAAACCTACAAAGTAAGGGAAAACAGCATCTCCATTTACATCCATAGTAGCAAAGTAAGCATAAGTGCCTTGTGGATATTCTGGTGTAACTGCAAAACGACCGTTGTAATAATCTAAAGTTCCAGAACCTGCTACATATTCATAATCTTGCCAAAAAGCTCCTAATGGGTAGGTTGCACTTATTGCTGGACCAGTACTTGTTGCAGTTGAGCCATCTGGTAAAGTGGTTCTTGTTGTTATATTTCTTGTTTGGTAACTTGGTGTCATTAAAGCTACCCCACCAGTTCCATCGGTATTTGTAAAAGCATAAGGTCCATAAATAGGATATCCATCTAAAGCAAATCCAATAATTGGCGAATGGGCTGTTGTACTTGGTGTAAATAATGCATTTGAAGGAAAGCAATCACAAACATCGGGATTTTGTGTTGCAGTATTATTATAATTAAATGGAATAGGCGTTTGGTGGTAATGGAGGTCGTCATTTGCGGGGTGTGTTCTATCACAGCCAAATCCTTCGTTTTCAAAAAATACAGCATTTCTATACCAAACGCCTTGGTTGTTATAGGTCATATTATCAGAGGCATTATAAAATGCAACGCCATTTACAGCATAACCAATAGGTCCTAATCTTGAATAATCATTTGTTGAACTACCAGGGTTTGCTGTAGGTGTACGAGGAATTACAATTGTTCTTGCTTGATCATTTGGAAAACTTGGATTTCCATCTCCGTTATATGGACCTGTCATGTGCGAAGGGCAACCTGTTGTTTCTACCCAAACATAATCGCTATTATAATATACAGCTTGTACATCGGTTTCAACTCCAGAATCAACAATATTGGGATTTGTATTACAACCAGCATCATTAATATCAGTGTAATATTTCATTGTAGTAACACCATCGCCCATTTTCCAAGCATTTATTGCTGGATCAGCGTTATCACAAATTGAAGTGAGTTGAGCATTTGTATTTATTAAAAAACAAAAAGCAAATACTGAAAAAGTGAACTTTAACACTATATTCATATAAAAGATTTTTTCTTTTGAAAATTGACTAAATTTAAAAGTTAAAATTGAAGTAATTTTGAACTTATTAAGTGTTTCTTAAAAAAGTATAGTCAATCTACTTTATTCTTTCTTTAATGTTTCTATATCGGCAATTAATTGATTTACTGAATTCATATTTAAACCGTTATAAATTCCTCTTATAAATCTATTTTTATCAATCAAAACGAAATTTTCTGTATGTAAAAAGTCATCTTCTTCTTTTTGTAAACCTAAGTCTTCTTCTACAAAATAATCGTTTCTTCCTAGGCTGTAAATTTCAGAACGTTTACCTGTAACTAAGTGCCATTTATTGGAGATTATTCCTTTGTTTTTAGCATATTCTTTTAACACAGCAACAGTATCTATTTGTGGCATTACGGTATGCGAAAGCAATAAAACTTCTTTGTCGGTTTTAAATTTCTCTTGTAAAATACCCATATTCGCTGTCATTTCGGGGCATATACCAGGGCAAGTTGTAAAGAAAAAGTCTGTTACATAAATTTTCCCTTCAAATGTTTTATTGGTTACTGTTTTACCATCTTGATTGGTTAAGGAAAATGGAGAAATTTTATGAAAATTCTTTAAGTTTTCGTCATTTGAAGAAAACCAATGTGGCGTAAATGTGGCTTCTTTGTAATAGGGTAAGTTTACCACTCTGCTTTCTTTTTTATTGTTGGGTTGATTATTTGTACAAGCCGAAAAAAGTAAACAAAATATTATAATTGTGTAAAAGTATTTAAATGGTATATGTAATTTTTTAGTTGTTATATTGTACTTCTTCATCTTCTAATTTATAACACAAACTTGCTCGTTTTAAGCCAAAAATTCTTCCATTTTTAGCCTCATAATTATTGTATAACTTTCCATTTTCTCGCCAAGATTGTTGTAAACCTTCTTCTTTACCTTCAACTATGTTTTTTCTCTTGAACTTAGTTCCACTTTTATACCACTCCCATTGTTCTCCATCTAATTTCCCATTTTTGTAATTAGTCTCAGAACGTTTATTTCCATTTTTCCACCAAGAAAATGTTTTTCCATGCAGTTTCCCATTTTCATAGTTGCTTTCAAAACTTTTTAATCCATCTGGAAACCATTTAATTAATTTACCATTTTTTTTACCTTCTAAAAATTCGGTTTGCATTGCTTTATCACCATTATTATAATACGCAATTGATGTTCCTGAAAAAACTTTATTCTTATAAAAGTAAAGACCTTGGTTTTGATTCAACTGCAAAGAATCGGCAGGAACTTGACGTTGTTTTATTTTAATTTCATCAAATTCATTTTGCCGATTTTTTTCTTCTTCTTTTTCATTTTCAAAAAATTGAAAAATTGCTGTTTTAATCTCTTCTGAATAGTTAGTCAAAAAATTAAAAAAAAGGCTAAAAAGTAAAGCAAGAAACCAAAATTTTCTTGCTTTTATAAAAGAACCGATACTGTTAAATAAGTTGCTCAATTAAAATATTATGATTATTGAATCGAATTTGGTGTTCCTTGATAATCTCCAGGAAACAAAATATAATATTGATTCAAATATAATTCGTTTTGAATATGGTAGTGATATTCTCCATTGGGATTGTGTATAGTTGGACCAAAATGCCCACCTGAAGCATCTAAGTCTGTTGGGTAGCTACCATCATAATCTCTACGTCCATATAGAAAAAAGCCATCTGAAATAATACCAATTAACTCACCATCATCATCTGACCAAGCTTTTGGTTCTAAGTGATAATGATAGCTTTGTGGTCCTGTATGGGCACCATTATAATCTAATGAAACAACGGCATTATCTAAAGGTACATTAGGACCTTCTTCATCGTTGTAAATCATTGAACCACTAACGGCAAAACCTATTGCTCCCAAACCTGTTGAACTTGGCGAGTTAGCTAACTCTGGGCTTACAGGTACACGCAAAGTATATGAACCATTAAAATCGTCAATATTTCCAGGAGCCATATCTTCATAGTTTGTTTCTGTTGGCTCAATAAATAGTGGATGATTTTCGCTTGCAGCTTGTGTTACTAATAGATTACCCATAGGGTCTATAGCTGAACGTTCTGTGGTATTTGACCAATAAGGCGAAGTATGATTGGGTAAACCATTTGTTTCTAAGACAACTTCATCGCCTTCTATGTAAATATTAAAACTTTCTGTATTAAACTCGTTAAATGCACTAGGTAATGAGGTGTTATTATCTCCATTATCAGAAGAGGTGTCATCGTTACAAGATAATATCCCTAGTATGCTAATTAAAATTAATGATAT
>JAHDDA010000191.1 GCA_020629595.1 Chitinophagales bacterium | reverse complement strand
AGCCCCTTATAGGGGCTAACCAAAGCCACCTTCTTAGAAGGTGGATATTTATTTTCCCTAAAAAAACTTAAAAATAAAAGAAAATACATTTGTAATCGTTCAAGATTTAATAACATATTTTTTTATTGAAATGGAACAAATTAACTTTGAAGCCTAAACTGATAAAATAAACTATTAAAATTAGTTTAACAGTAAAATAAATCATAGTCTGCAAATGTTGACTTCAAATTAAGAACTAAAAACTCAACACTAAAAACTAAAATGTTACATAAAAATACTTTATTCTATTTTTTAGCCCTTATTGTACTTGCTTTTACTGCTTGTAACGAACCAACACCTATTGGCGATGAATTTATTGATGATGCAGATTTATTAAATGCCACTTTTACCGATACTTTAAGCTTAGATGTTAGAATAGCTAAAGACACCTCAGCTTCGGCTATTGATGGAAGTAACGTCCTAATAGGACGATTAGATGATCCTATTTTTGGAACATCAACAGCTAATCTTTATTTACAATTAGCACCAAGTTTAATTAATAACTTTGTAACAGGAGTTGATTTAGATACTGATACTTTAGAATTTGCCACTGATAGCACTCTGGCAGTTGTAAATTTTAGTATCGCAGAAGAAGATTACGTAGTTTTAGATTCCTTAATTTTGAGTTTAGACTATGCTAATGATAGAAGTATTTACGGTGACACTATAAGTAATCAAAATCAATCATTTAACCTGTTCAGTCTTGAAGAAAGTCTAAACGATGCATTTTTAGATTCAACTAATACAAATATTTACGCCCATAATGTAAACTTTGCAACAGGCGAAAATTATGGTTTATATGATGTTATTTACAACCCAGCTGTAAATTATTTTGAAACAACCGAAATTAATGATACTTTAATTGATACAACCTTATATAACCCACAAATAAGATGGCGATTACCCGATGCTTTAGGACAAACTTTTTTAGATGCTATTAGCTCCTCAGAAAATAATTTCTTAGAAAACGACTCTGTATTTTTAGCTAATTTCAATGGAATTTACATTCAATCTTCGAATAATAATACAGCAACTGCCAATATAGATTTAACCAATTCTTATATGCGTTTATATTATTCATCATACAATAATTATACAACTGAAGATGGAAACGATACAGTAGCCATTCGCAATCAATCTGTTTTTTTTGATGCCTCTGGTGGAGGCTTATTACACGCAAAACAATATTTGCACGATTATTCAGGAACGGAGGTAGAAACAGTTTTAAATAATGCAGGGCAGGTTACAGATTTAGGCTATATGCAAGGAATGGTAGGCTTACAAACCTATGTTAGCGTACCTAATATTGAAGCTCTTGGTGATATAATTGTTCATAAAGCAGAATTAGAGTTAACAAATGTTGAAAATATTGAAAGGCTAGACACACTCTTTATGCCACCAACACAATTGGCTTCATTACTTTACGATGAAACCAATGATGAATTATTTTTTCCAAGTTTTGACATAGTACAAGAAAGTTTGTTAAATATTTCAACAGATACCACTACTTCTGACGTTTATAACCAATATACCGTTTCCAAAACTTTCGATACGCAAAAAATTGTACTTGAACCAAGTGAGAATTATTCATATTACATTGTACCAAGAAATAAATTGACTAACCCTAATAGATTAGTTTATCAAGGACCAGAAAATGAACTTCAACCACTAAAGTTAAATTTATATTATTCTAAAATAAATGAATAATATTTTAAAGTGCTGAGTGTTTAATTTTTAGTTTTTAGTTTGAATTTTTTAGAACTAAAAACTCATAACTAACAACTAAAAACTATTATATAATGTGTGGAATTGTTGCCTATATTGGAAAGCGAGAAGCCTATCCTATTTTAATAAATGGATTGCGTCGTTTAGAGTATCGTGGTTATGATAGTGCGGGTGTTGCTCTATTAAACGGAACTTTAAATGTTTATAAAAAAGCAGGAAAAGTCGCCGATTTAGAAAATTATATTTCAGGAAAAAGTAAAAAAGGCTCATTAGGAATAGGACACACACGCTGGGCAACACACGGACCACCAAACGATGTAAATGCTCATCCACATTCATCAGACGAAGAAAGACTAACCTTAGTACATAATGGAATTATTGAAAATTATGATACTATAAAAAAAGAACTTTCGGCTCGTGGACATCAATTTGTTTCTGATACCGATACAGAAGTATTAGTGCATTTAATTGATGATATTCAGCAACACACCAAAGCACCTTTAGAAGAGGCTGTGCGTTTGGCACTTACACAAGTTACAGGGGCGTATGCCATTGTGGTTATTAGCCAAGATGAACCAGAAAAAATAGTTTGTGCCAGAAAAAGTAGCCCATTGGTGGTTGGTATTGGCAAAGAAGAATACATCATTGCTTCAGATGCTACACCAATAATAGAACACACAAAAAAAGTAGTTTACTTAGATGATGAAGAAGTAGCCGTAATTTGTAGAAATGAAGGCTTACGCATTAAAGATTTAGATAATGAGCATAAAACCCCTTATGTTCAAGAATTAGAATGGCAATTAGAACGTCTTGAGAAAGGTGGTTACGATCATTTTATGCTTAAAGAAATAAATGAGCAGGCACGTTCTATTCAAGATAGTTTTAGAGGGCGTATTTCTATAGAAAATAATACTGTTACACTTGGTGGAATGCAAGACTTTGTAGAAAAGTTTGAACAAGCACAACGTATAATTATAGTTGCTTGTGGAACATCTTGGCACGCAGGCTTGGTTGGGGAGTATTTACTCGAAGACCTTGCTCGTATTCCTGTTGAAGTAGAGTATGCTTCGGAGTTTAGATATAGAAACCCTGTAATTTTTGAAAACGATATTGTTATTGCCATTTCGCAATCGGGCGAAACAGCCGATACTTTAGCCGCCATAAAGTTGGCTAAAGAAAAAGGGGCAATGATTTACGGAATTTGTAATGTTGTTGGCTCAAGTATTTCTCGTGAAACACATACAGGCTCTTACACACACGCTGGTCCAGAAATTGGTGTGGCTTCTACCAAAGCATTTACAGCACAACTAACCGTTTTAAGCCTATTAGCATTGGCAATGGCAAAACAACGCAATACTTTGAGTGAAGAAAAGTATGCTCAATTATTGAAAGACTTAAACCGAATGCCCGAACTAATTTCGGAAGTTTTAAAATGTGAAAAACAAGTAATTGAAATTTCAAAAAAATACCAAAATGCTGAAAATTTCTTGTATTTAGGGCGAGGGTATAACTTTCCAGTAGCTTTAGAAGGGGCATTAAAATTAAAAGAAATTTCGTATATACATGCAGAAGGTTATCCTGCTGCAGAAATGAAGCATGGACCTATTGCCTTAATTGATGAAAATATGCCCGTTGTAGTAGTAGGAACAAATAAAAGTGCTTACGAAAAAATAATTAGCAACGTGCAAGAAGTTAAAGCCCGTAAAGGACAAATAATTGCCATAACCAATGAAGGCGATGATGAATTAGATAATATTGCCGACCACGTAATTAAAGTGCCTAACTGTTCAGAGCAATTTTCCCCTATGGTTGCCACTATTCCATTACAGTTATTGGCGTATCATATAGCACTTTTAAGAGGTTGTAATGTAGATCAACCACGTAATTTAGCTAAATCGGTAACGGTAGAGTAGCATTTTATAGTTGTTGATTGTTTTGGGGTATTAATAGATATTTCGCACTTTTTAATTCAAAATTGAGTTTCTGAATAATCTAGTTGTACAGTCATTTGAAAACGATTATTTAAAAAATAAATAAAACACTTTAATTATTGGTGAAACAGCATTTATTAATAGGTGTTGTTTTAGTCTTTACTAAGACATCAGAGAATAAAGTATTAAAGCTATCTTCGCTGAAAATCGAAACAAAGTTGCAATTTTTGAGTTAAACTAAAAATAGATGTCTTATTTCAATCCAGAAGATTTAAAAAAATTTGGTAATATAGGAAAATTTGGAGCTAAAGAATTAGCCGATAAATTTTTTAGTTACTATGGCGAAGTATTTAAAGAAGGAGCATTAACCCAACGTGAAAAGTCGTTAATAGCTTTGGCAGTTGCCCACACCGTTCAATGCCCATATTGTATTGATGCTTATACGCAAGATTGCCTACAAAAAGGCTCAGATGAAGACCAAATGATGGAAGCTGTACACGTAGCTGCTGCCATTAAAAGTGGTGCGACTTTGGTAAATAGCGTTCAAATGATTAATAAAGCCGATGAGTTAACAATGTAAAATTTGTTAGGTGAAAAAGTATTGGGAAAAAGGTAAAAGAATTACCCTATTCCCTATTTTTTTACCCTTTTCCTAAAATAAGTATATGAGCAAATCAATGAAGGCAAAAGGCAATCGCCTTGCCAATACAATGATACAATTACAAGTTTTAAACGGTAAAGAAATTATAGATCGTAAATTTCCAAATTTTGCCCAAAAAGTAAAGGAAACTACCAGTTTGTCGCCATTAAAACCCACTGGAATTGATATTTTTCAGATAAATATGGGCAAAATGTGCAACCAAGTTTGTGCACATTGCCACGTTGATGCTGGACCCGATAGAAAGGAAATAATGACCAAAGAAACGCTTGAACGTTGCTTAGAAATTCTATCAAATTCTGATATTAAAACGGTAGATTTAACAGGTGGAGCACCCGAAATGAATCCACACTTTTTCTGGTTTGTAGAAGAATTATCGAAGCTAAACAAGCATATAATTGTTCGTTGTAACCTAACTATTATTGTTGCCAATAAAAAATACCACCGCTTGCCACAGTTTTATAAAGATAATAAAGTGGAGGTGGTTTCTTCATTGCCTTATTTTAGCGAACGCCGCACCGATAGCCAACGTGGCGATGGTGTTTTTGAGCAATCGATACGTGCTTTAAAAATGCTAAACGAAGTTGGTTATGGAATGGAAGGAACAGAACAAAAACTAAACTTAGTTTACAATCCTTCAGGAGCATTTTTACCAACAGGGCAAGCCGAATTAGAAGCCGAATTTAAACGCCAATTAAAAAGAAAATTCGACATTCATTTTAATAGCTTATTTGCCATAACCAACATTCCTATTTCTCGCTTTTTAGATTATTTATTGGAAAGTGGAAACTACGAAAGTTATATGGAGAAATTAGTGGAAGCCTACAACCCAACGGCAGCCGAAAATGTAATGTGTCGCAATACAATTTCTATTTCGTGGGATGGTTATTTATTCGATTGCGATTTTAACCAAATGCTTGATTTAAAAGTGGCAACGCCCAACTCGCAACACATCAACGATTTTGATATTGAAGCGCTAAAAGATAGAAATATTGTATTGAATCAGCATTGTTATGGTTGTACAGCAGGTGCTGGTTCTAGTTGTGG
>JAHDDA010000190.1 GCA_020629595.1 Chitinophagales bacterium | reverse complement strand
AATAGTTGTATATGGAAATTAGATTAGAAAATAGTTTGCTTAGAAATTTTGTTATTGAAGATGCCGCTTCTATAGCAAAATATGCCAATAACTACAACATTGCTAAAAACTTACGTGCAGGTTTCCCTTTTCCATATACTATTAAAGATGCTGAAACTTTTATTAAAAATACCTTTCATACCAAACACATAAACTTGGCAATAGAGGTTAATAGCGAAGCCTGTGGCGTTATTGGCTTAATTTACCACCACACCAAAGTTAAAGATGCTGAGTTAGGTTTTTGGTTAGCCGAAGAACATTGGAATAAAGGTATAATTACAGAAGCTACCAAAGGAATTATTGATTTTGGATTTAGAGAATTACAGTTAAATAGAATTTATAGTTTTTGTTTGGTAAACAATATTGGTTCAAAAAAAGTACACGATAAAGTTGGTTTTAATTACTTGGGTATAGTCAAAGATAAATGTACCTCTGCAAGTGGTGAAAGGCTAACACACGCTTTTGAGTTTTTGAAAGAAATGTATGGGGGAGAGGTTTAATAAATCATTTCCCATTCTGGTGTAACAGTATGGCTTTTATCTATTTTTTTCTTTTTCCAATATTTTTTATTGAATTTATTTAAAGAATCGTTTAGCATTCTAAATAAAGATTCTTGTTTTTCGGCTAAATTATTCCTCTCTTTTTTGTCTTCTTTTAAATCAAAAAGTTGTTTGTCAACTAATTTAAGATTGTTTCTTACAATACTGGCATTGCTTATATATAAAAATCTATCCTTGTGTTCTTTTGAAATTTCTTTCTTATTAAGAGTTGGTAAAAAACTAATGCCATCAAGTTTTTCTTGTTTGGTTTTTCCTTCAATTATTTCTTTTAAAGTTGGAAAAATATCTACATAACTAATTATACTATTTACAATTTTAGGAGCATTTTTAACTTTAGGATAATGTAAAACTGCTGGTACACGCACACCACCTTCTTTTGAAGAACCCTTCACACCACTAAAAGGATGGTTGCTAGCACCATGTTCTGGACTGCCACCATTATCACTTAAAAACAAGAAAAATGTATTATTCAAAACACCTTTTTTCTTTAAGGCATTATAAATTTTTCCAATCCCGTCGTCCATAGCTGTTACCATTGCTGAATAAGTTTGTCTTTCGGTATTTCCTTGCCCCTTTTGGTAGTACAATAAAGAATCGGTTGGAAAAACACCTTCATCTGAGAAGATAGGTTTTTGTTTGTCAAAGCCGTACATATTTAGGTACTCTTCAGGTGCTTGTAATGGACTATGTGGAGCATTATATGGAACGTATAGAAAAAATGGTTCGGTTTTATCGCTTTGATAAATAAAGTTAACAGCTTCTTTGGTAATTAATTCAGTTGTATAGCCTTCATCATAATTTGATTCGTAGTTCTTGTGCCAATCTAATTCATTAGCATTTTTATGTGTGAAATAATCAACTAAACCACCATAACACCCATAAAAGTAGGTAAATCCATTATTTAACGGATGAAATACTTTAGATGAATGCCCTAAATGCCACTTGCCAATACAGGCTCTACGGTTGTAGCCTTTGGTACTTAAATATTCGGCTAATGTAACTTCACTTTCTGGTAAGCCACCTTTAACATTGGGAAAAAGTACGTGAGATAAACCAAATTTGCCAGGAAATTGTCCAGTCATAAGTCCAACACGGGTGGGCGTACAACTATGGTAGGCGTAAAATCTATTGAGTTCAGTTCCTTTTTTAGCAATTAAATCAATATTTTTTGTGATTATTTCACTTTTATGGTAGCCTACATCGTACCATCCTAGGTCATCTGCAACTATTATTACTATGTTGGGGAGATTATCTTTAGTTATATTAGAAATACTTGAGTTTTTTGGAGTTTGAGTATTATCATTACACCCACAAAAAACAAAAATTAAACATATTATGTAAAATACCCTGAAAGACATAAGTATGATAGGCAGTTAAAAGAGATGTAAAGATATGTAAGTTACAACTGTTTTAAATAAAAAAATGATAAAATCTAAATTTATATACTTAGGAATTATTTTTGTTATCGGATAAATGGGTTACTTAAATGATTCAAAAGGAGTCTATATGTCAAGTAAAAGGTAATAACTTATTTTAATAGAATTAAATATTTTGACCAAGCTAGTTATACAAATACCTTGTTTTAATGAGGAAAAAACATTACCGTCTGTTTTAAAAGAAATACCTAAAAGTATTCCTAAAATTGATATTATTGAAGTCCAGATTGTTAATGATGGAAGCTCTGACAATACAGTTGCAGTTGCAAAAGAGTTGGGAGTTCATACAATTATTGAAAATACAGGAAACAAAGGTTTAGGAAATAGTTTTAGAATAGGTATTGAATATGCCTTGAAAAATGGTGCTGATATTTTGGTAAATACAGATGGTGATAATCAATATCCATCAAAGTATATACCAGCACTTATTCAACCCATTATTAACAAGCAAGCTGACATAGTTGTAGGGAATAGACAAACAAATAAAATTCAGCATTTTTCACCTGTAAAAAAATTTTTTCAGTGGTTAGGAACGGAGGTTACTAAATTTCTTTCAGGTGAAAAAGATATGGATGATGCTGTTTCTGGATTTAGGGCTTATTCAAAAGAGGCATTAAAAGAATTGAATGTAACATCTGATTTTTCTTATGTTTTAGATACAACTGTACAAGCTGCAAACAAAAGGTTAAAGTTAGTTTCAGTACCTATTGAAACCAATGCTCCTACACGTCCATCTCGCTTGTTTTCTAGTATATGGCAACATATTCGAAAGTCAGCAACTGATATAATTAGAGTGTATAGTATGTATCAGCCACTTAAAATATTTATTTGGTTGGGGGTAATTACATTTATTATTGGACTAATACCCATAATTCGCTTTGTTATTTTTTATTTTAATAATGATGCATCAGGAAAAATTCAATCATTAATATTAGGAGCAATGTTAATTATTATAAGTGTTAACTTTTTTGCTTTAGGAATTATTGGCGATTTATTGGCTAAAAATAGGAAGTTGATTGAACAAATATCTAAACGTCAGAAAGATGAATACTATGGAGATTAATAAAAACTTAAATTTTATTCTTTCTACTGGTCGTACAGGTACAATGTTTTTTGAAGAATATATAAACGCCAGTTGTAGAGATGCTGTTTGTTTACATGAGCCCCATCCATCAAGGCGTTTTATTCCACTATCGAATATGTATTTTCAGCAAAAAATAACTGCCGAAAGATTTAACAAAATATATATTCAATCTAGAAAAGATTTGTGGTCAAAAACGCCAGAAAAGACCTATATCGAATCGAGTAATTTTATGTGGGCAGGTGTAAAATCACTAAATTCAGTAAAAAATAATATAAAAATTTTGCATATTGTTCGTCATCCTCAAGATTATATAAAATCGCATTACGATTATGGCTTTTGGAAACATTACAAACAAATGATTCGCAAGTATGTGCCATATTTTATTGCAGATTTACCAATTACGAACAAAGAAAAAAAAGACCCAATTATGGTATTGGCTTCGAGGTGGAAACTGATAAACGAAAGTTTGAATACTTATGTCGAAACCAACCCATATTTAATGGTTCGTTTTGAAGACATTTTTAAAACAGATGCCGAAAAAGGGGCATTAAAACTAAATGAAATTAGAGCCTTTTTTGATTTAGAAGCCTTAGATTTAGCCGAAACAATATCGTGGCTTTCAAAACCTAAAAATACAAGTAAGAAAAAAAAGACGGCTCATTTAATCGACTCCTACAAAGGCTATATTGAAACCGAACTATTAGATTTAATGGGGTATTATGAATATGAACTAAAATAATTTGAATGTCTAAAATTCAAAAGACACAAGGGGCATATAAAATAGTTCAGGTTTTAGAAAAATTCAAATGGGCTTTCTTTTGGTTGGATTTTTTTTACCCAAATGCACAAGGTATTTCAGTGGCACACAAACTGTACTGCTTTATTCCCCAAAAAATATTTAGAATAAATGGAAGTGCAACTTGGCCCATGCACTTTACTAGCAGGGTTTTGAGTGCAAAAAAAATAGTGGTAGGCAACCGTTCGGCACCAGGTTTAAATAGTGGAGCATATATACAAGCTAAAAATGGTATTGAAATAGGGAATAATTGTAGATTTGGTCCTAATGTGGGCTTAATAAGTGCCAACCATAATATTGATGATTATGACCAATGGGACGTTGTAAATCCTATTATAATTGGCAATAACGTTTGGATTGGTATGAACACCGTAGTAATGCCAGGTATAAAGATTGGCAATAATGTAGTAATTGGAGCAAATTCTACGGTTACAAAAGATATTCCAGATAATAGTATTGCAGTAGGAAGCCCTTGTAAAGTGGTAAAAGTTAAGGAAGCATATAAAGGCGAAAAATATGAGTTTTAAGGCAAATAGAAAAACATATTTGTATATACTTATTTATATTTCGCTGGCATTTTTATTACTAAAATTATACCAAGCGAACTACCTAAAAATACCTGATATTCAGCATTATAGTTTTTTGGGGTTATCCTTTGTTTTTCTTTTCTTAGGTATGCTTTCCAATACACTAAATTGGAAAGCAATGTTGGCTCAAAACAACATTTTTATTTCCATAAAAGATGCAATTATTTCTGTCGGAATTTGCATTTTTACTAAATATATTCCTGGAAAATTATTAATGGTTTTAGGGAGAGCAGAACATATTTCACAAAACTATAATGTTCCCTTAAAAGCCACTTCAAGCACCTCACTACAAACTCAATTAACAAGTTTGTGGGTTGGAACAATGTTGGGTTTTTTTACCTTATTGGCTTTAAAAAATCCTTGGAATAACCTATGGAATTGGTTGAGTTTAGGCGTTTTTATACTTCTCTCGGCTTTTATATTTTTACCCTTATTTAAAATATTAATTGAAAAAATCTATCAATTATTCTTTAATAAAATGATTAATATACCTCATATTTCTACTAAAGGTGTATTGATAGCTTTACCCTATTTTTTTCTAAATTGGATATTGTGGAGCATTTCATTTTATTGTTTAATAATAGCTTTAAGTACAGCTGAATTTATAAATATTTTTAGTGGTTTTTCTTTCACATTGGCTGGTTCTTTAGGTATTTTAGCCATAATTGCACCTGGCGGAATTGGTGTAAGAGAAGCAATTTTAACCTACTGTCTAAGTTTATCAGGCATCGAAATCACAGAGGCGACTACTATTGCAGTAGCCAGTAGGTTATGGTTTTTAATTGGAGAGGGCTTTTTGTTTCTGGTGGCATTTGTTCTTAATGTAAAAAAACATCCTTCATAATAACTCTACCAAAACTTAATCTTAGTTGCTGCAAAAGCACACATTCTAAGCAATACCAAACCGTGGCGAAAACGTGAAATATTGG
>JAHDDA010000189.1 GCA_020629595.1 Chitinophagales bacterium | reverse complement strand
TTTAAAAATTGAAGCCCAAGATTGTAACGGAGCTGAAATAATGACCAAAGAAAATTATTTGTACGGAAGGTTTGAAGTAAATATGCAATCGGCTGAAGGTGGAGGCATTGTTTCTTCGTTTTTCTTGTACAACGTTGATGTAAACTGTAATTGGCCTGCTGTAAATAATGAAATTGATGTAGAAATGACAGGCGATGATAATGATATTTTCTTTACCACTCATCATCCAGGAACAACAAATACTTGGAGTATTGGCGAAAATTTTGATTTAGGTTTTAATCCGCACCAAACGTTTAATACTTATGTAATTGAATGGGAACCCGAAATTATTAGATGGTTTGTAAATGATGAATTGATTTATTCACAAAGTGATAATTCAACAACTAATTTGCAATATCCAATGCGAATAATTATGAATTTATGGGCAGCAACTTTTGAAGATTGGGTAGGTGAGTGGGATGTTTCAAATTTACCACAAGCATCGTTATATGATTATGTAAGTTACAGCAGTTACACACCAAACCAAGGGAATATTGGCACAAATAACAACTTTACTTTTGAGTGGCAAGATAATTTTGATATTTTAGACGAAGAACGTTGGGAAATTATGGATTTCAAAACCTTTAGCAATAATTATTGTGAGTTTAGAAAGCAAAATGTGGAAGTAGAAAATGGATTTTTAAAATTAATTATTGATGAACCAACAAATAATAATGCTGTTGTGCCTGTTACTTTTTCAGTAGATTTGAATGTTGTTGATTTGAACTCGAATGATGTAATTTACTTAAATGGTAATTTTAATAATTGGTGTGGAACGTGTGAACCAATGCAAGAAAATAATGGTATTTGGTCTAAAACTATTGATTTGCCTTACGGAAAACACGAATATTTATATTGCATAAATTTATGGGAAGAAATTGGCAATGCTCCTTTAGGTAGTGAATGTGATTTTGCTCCTTGTGATGAATGGGAAAACTACGGATTGATTGTTTCTGAAAATGAAAATTCAATAGTTTTAGAAACTCATTGTTGGCAAGAATGTACGGCTTGCAATCTTACTTCAAATACTTTTACAGAAGGAAAAATTAAGCAATTAGTTAAAGTTTTTGATATAAACGGAATTGAACAAACTTTGCCAAAATCTAATCAAGTGCTATTTTTTTTGTTTGATGATGGAAGCGTTGATAAAATGTACAAATTGAAATAATGATATGTGATTTATTCAATTGGTAATTCAAGTGTAAAAGTGCTTCCTTTACCCACTTCAGAATTTACTTTTATTGCCCCTTTGTGTAGTTCTGCAATTCTTTTGCAAACAGATAAGCCAATACCTGAGCCTTCAACTTTGGGTTTATCTCCTCTAGAAAAAATGTGAAAAATCTTTTTTAAGTGCTTTTCTTCTATACCTGAACCATTATCTTTAATATGAATTTGTAATGAGTTAAAACTTTTTGTATATGAAATTTTAATTTCGGGATCACGAGTTTCACATTTGTATTTAATAGCGTTTGAAATAATATTTTGAAAAAGTCTAATCATTAAATCATTAGAACCTTTTATCTGTGGAAGTTTTTCAGCTTTTACAATTGCGTTACTTTCAGTTATTTGTTGTTTTAAATTTTTCAAAACAGCATCAATGGTTAAGTTTAAATCAATATTTTCAATATTTTCCTCTGAAACATCTAGGTTAGCAAAATCAAGAACAGTCGAGATCATTTTATTCATTCTTTTATTACCAGCAATAATTTCATCGGTATATTCCAATAGTTTTTCTGTAGAGTAATTCCCTCTTTTTAAATCTCTTTGAAGTAATCCAGAAAAAGCAGCCATCGAACGCATTGGTTGTCTTAAATCATGAGAAATGGCATAGGCAAATTCTTGAAGATCCTTGTTGGCTAAAAGTAACTTATTTTCATTATTTAAAAGCTCATTCTTTTGTGATTTAATTAGTTCGTTATTGTTCTGAAGTCTATTTGTTAAATTTTCATAGAAGTTAATAGCTAAATAAATACCAATTATCCCAATTATAAATTCAGCAATACTTACTATTAATAAAAAGATAAAACTTTCATTATTAAAAATATTATTTAAAATTACTGAATGTGTAATTAGCAGAATTACTCCTGGAATAGCGAAGTAAAAAATTTTGTTTGCCTTTTCAAATAGAAATCCAAAATAACCTATTGCCATTAAAAGTAAAGCAGTTGTTTGAAAAATATGAAATGGATGTGTATCGGCTTTAGTATTTTCAAAAATATCGGCATATAAAACTAAAACTAAAATCATTAATATTACACCTACTGAGTACGCTATGCTAAAAGCAGTAAGTTTTTGGGCTTTTAATAATGGAATGGTGCTGGCAAATAAACAAAAAGTAAATGCGTCTATTATTAAATGACTTAGGTTTTCATTGAAGTATAAATGTACAAGAAATAAAAAACTTTGAATTATTAAAATAAAGATACTTGCTCTTAATGCTAGAGTTGCTTTTAAATATTTTTCCCAATTTGAGTCAACATAGCTAGTGAGTACCCAATTTTGTAGTTTTTGAAAGAATAGTTGCATTAAATAGTTATTTGAAGTGTAGTGCTTAACTCGTTTATTAAGATTTTTTACGTTAAATATCTATCAATGTTTTTTGAAATTAATTAAAAATTTAGTTTGTAGTTATTTTGATATTTTTTGTTTAAATTTTTGTATGTATAAATGTTATTTTGTTTAACGTTTGGTAGTGCTTTTTTATGTGTTGATAAAATACTTAACATATCTGGTGGAACGTGTTTCACCGAAGAACCCATCAACACTTTTTGTAACACTACCTAACATTTTATAAAATCTCTTTCAAATCAAAACATTCATTAACTCGAACACCTTTTTCTGTAATTTTTGCCGTACAACATTCTACTTTTGAGTCATGTTCAAAAAATATAATTTGATTTTTAGATGCCACTTCAAGTAAAAATGGTTCTTTTTCTTTTAAAGTTTGTAAGGGATTTATATCATAAGCCATAACCCAGGGCATTGGCATATGAACAGGTGAAGGCAATAAATCGGCGGCGTAAACAATGGTTTTACCTTTGTAATTTATGTATGGAATGAGCATTTTTTCAGTATGTCCATCTGCTGTGTTTACCCAAATGTTGTCTGTGAGTTTGTCTCCTTTTTCTAAAAATTGTAATTGTCCAGTTGCTTCTAATGGTAAAAAGTTTTCTTTCAGAAAAGAGGCTTTTTCTCTGTGATTAGGCTCGCAAGCAGATTGCCAATGTTCTTTATGGCTATAATAAACGGCATTTTTAAATTGTGGAACGAGTTTGTTACTTTTAATGGTAACTGCTCCGCCACAGTGATCAAAATGTAAGTGTGTTAAAACAACATCGGTAATTTCATCTGGTGAATATCCAGCATTTTTAATTGAACCTAATAATGTATCTTCGCCATGTGGGTAAAAGTGTTTATAAAATTTATCGGCTTGTTTATTGCCCATTCCAGTATCAATTAAAATTAGTTTATCGCCATCTTCAACCAATAAACAACGCATAGCCCAAGTACACAAATTGTTTTCATCGGCTTCATAAACTTTATTCCATAATACCTTTGGTACAAGACCAAACATAGCACCGCCATCTAATTTGAATTTTCCTGTTTCAATTACTGATAGTTTCATATAACTTTGTTGCTTAATTTATTAGTACAATTTAAAAATCTAAATTAGATAAATAATTAGTACATTTAGCAAAACACTTGCAAACAAATTAATCTTAGTTAATAAATGACAACTCAACAAGTAAAACAACGATACGGACTTATAGGAAATAATCCAATTTATCTAAGAGCTTTAGAAATTGCTATTAGGGTTGCCAATACAGATTTGTCGGTTTTAATTACTGGAGAAAGTGGTGTAGGTAAAGAGGTGTTTTCTAAAATTATTCACGATTTAAGTGTACGCAAGCACAATGAATTTATTGCAGTAAATTGTGGTGCAATTCCAGAAGGTACAATTGACTCAGAATTGTTTGGACACGAGAAAGGAGCGTTTACAGGTGCAACTGCCAACAGGCAAGGATATTTTGAATTTGTTGATGAAGGCACTATTTTTTTAGATGAAATTGGAGAAATGCCACTGGCAACACAAGCTCGTTTACTTAGAGTTTTAGAAAATGGAGAAATTATAAAAGTTGGCTCTTCAAAAATTCAAAAGGTAAATGTTAGGGTAGTAGCAGCTACCAATAAAAAACTTTTACAAGCTGTTCAAAATGGAAAATTTAGAGAAGATTTGTATTATCGTTTAAATACTGTTCCAATTGAAGTACCTGCACTTAGAGAACGTTCTGAAGATGTTTATATGCTTTTTAGAAAGTTTAGTGTTGATTTTGCTGAAAAGAATAGAATGCAAACAATTAAACTATTACCAGAAGCAAGAAGCATTTTAGAGGCTTATCATTTCCCTGGGAATATTAGAGAAATCAAAAATCTTGCTCAACAAATTTCTGCTTTAAGTATGGAAAGAGAAATTTCAGCCGAAACACTTCTAAGTTTTATGCCAGAATATGGTAAAGCCAGAACCAATACTTTACCAATGCTGATAGGAAATAATGGTAATAATGAAACAGTTAACGAACGAGATATTATGTACAAATTTTTATTCGATATGAAAAAAGATTTGTTTGAGTTGAAACAATTTGTACTGCGTTTAGCAGATGCGGGAGTGGTAGGCAATGAAGATTACAGAAATTTATCGGTTTTTAGAGATTTAGATGATAATGGTACAAATTACCAACTTTCATTGCCACAAAACGGCAATTCTGAGAATAAGAATCAAAATATTGATTATAGTGATAAACCCATTATTTTAAATCCAGAAGTTAATATGATGAATGAGGAACAACAAGCAGAAGAAGTTGAAGAATCTTTATCGCTAATGGATATGGAAAAGGAATATATTGAAAAAGCCTTAGTGAAGTTTAAAGGAAAAAGAAAAGATGCCGCCAATGAATTAGGTATTAGTGAACGTACGCTTTACAGGAAAATTAAAGAGTATAACATTAGCGAATAAAATTGAGTTTATTCGGCTTCAATTACAATAACACTTGCTTGGCGTTTAGTTGGCTCAGAGTTTTCTGATGTTTTAACTGTTTTTTCGTTTTTTTGTTGTTTTTCAAAATCTACAATTTTCGATTTTGATGGATTTTTAACTTTTTGAGCTGCTTCTTTGTTGGCTTCACCAAACACTCTTTTTTCGGTTTGTGGCTTTTTTTGTGTTATTAAAGTATCTAGTTTGTTAGTTAAAGAATCTTCAATGAACGCTGTGTTTTTTTCTCTGCTTTTCAATAAAAAATCTAAGGAGTTTGGTCTCTTTTCTTTTTTCCACTCAAAGCCATTCAGTCGTAAAGAAAAAGGATTTACTTCATTCATTTGCTTAAATTTTGCATTGGCTTGTTCTACGTA
>JAHDDA010000188.1 GCA_020629595.1 Chitinophagales bacterium | reverse complement strand
TGTTTTATAACTTGTAGGTTATTATCTTTTAAAATAAAGTTTTCGGTTTCCTCATTTTCTGGTGCAAGTAATTGGGCTAAATCAAAGGTTTCTTCTTCTCTAAAAAAGTTGAAAATAGGTTTGTAATAAGAAGGCGAAGCATAAAAAACGCCTTGAAATGGATTAATGCCCTCTTGGTCGTATTCCATATTGTTGGAAAAAACCATTAACTGGGTAATATTTACAAATCTGCGGAATTTTTTATTCTGAAATCGTCTGTTAATGCGTTGTCTTTCTGCTAAAATGCCATCTCGGTTGTTTGGTTTTTTAACTTCAATAAATGCTAAAGGCATTCCGTTTATAAGCAAAATAATATCAGGTCTAAATTCGTCTTCGCCATTTTTATAAGTTAGCTCGGTGCAAACGTGAAAGCTGTTGTTGTCAAAATTTTCAAAATCAATGAGTTTAATGCCTGATTTTTCGGTTAATCTTTCAAAAAAAGCCTTTCCTAAATCTTCGTTTTCTAATTCTAAAGAAATTTCTTCATAAAGGCGTTTTACCTGTTCATTATCAATGGCTGGGTTAATCTTTAATATGGCTTGCTTAAAAATATCGGTAAAAATATTTGTGCTAATATCCCACTTTTTGTTTTTTAAAGAAACATATTGGTAGCCTAATTTTGTAAGGTGCAATATGGCAGGAATTTTTACTCTGGAGTCTTCGTTGAACATAATAAAAAAATATAGGGTAAAGATAAAGAATTTTGTTTTCTAAAGTTGCCCTGATTCTAATTAACTCAAATCCACCTCAACCAAATACCCAATATCATTTTTAACAGCTCTGCCTTCATAAACTTTTCGGTTTACTACCAATTGTTTAGTTTTTGAATAAATAGTAATGTTTCCAGCTATTGCTTGCTCATTTTTCTTTATTAAAATATCTTTTCCATCCGAAATAAAATCAATGCCATTGCCTGTAAATAAATGAATGTTTGAACTCGCTAATTGCCAATTTTTTTGCTTGTTTACTTGCGTAAAAATTTTGGTTTCAAAGGCTTCTAAAGTAAAGAATTTCGGAAATATTAATGCTAAGTTATTTTGTATCAAATATTCGTTTTCAAAAGTAGAAACCGATTGTTTTTGTGTATCTAAATTGGTAAATAATTTTAAGGTAGCAAATTGTGTTTTGGCTTCTACAATAAGCAATTTATCATAAATTCTGGCTTTAATAATTTCAATGTTTTTGGCAGGAAATTGTTGTTTATATAATTGCATATCGGTTTTTCCATAAGTAGCAATATCGTCTGAGGTAAAAATTAAATTGCCAAATAATTGGTTAATAATATACAAGGTAAATTGCTGTGTTTCGCTGAGGTGTTGGTTTTTTTCTCGTAGAATAAACACATCGGGATCGTTGCGAAATGCTTTGTGATCTATTGGAAAACGCAGTATTGAATTACGAATGGCATTTTTAGTTGAAAGGCGTTCTGCGTGGTTTACCATTGCCAACCAATTTACATCCCAACTTTCAGAAACATCGGGTCCAATACGGCAAAAATCGGTATTGCCACAAGCTGAATTTAGAGGAACACCACAGCCCAATATTTCTACATCTTTAAGTTGTTCACGTAACCAAACCATAGCTTCCCACATAACTTCGCCACGTGATTTATTATGTTGTGGTACAATACCTACGGCATACAAAAAATCGAGTTTTAACAAGGAAAACCCCCATTCTTTGGTAACTCTTTGTAAGGTTTCGGCAATATAGCTTCGAGCTTCTAAATTATAAAAATCAATGGCATAAAACCAACCGCTCCACAATGGGTTGTAAGTCATTTTTATTGGTTTGCCTAAGTTGTTTTTAAGTAACCAATCTTTTTTTTCTTTAAAAATAAAACTATTTTTTTCGGCAATAAAAGGAGCTAACCACAAGCCAGGTTTTATATTATTGGCTTTGGCAGTTTCAACAATTTTTTGTAATCCATTCGGAAATTTTTCATTGCAATTCCAATTGCCAATAGAAATTTGCCAACCATCATCAATCTGAAAGTAATCTATTGGAATATTGCGTTCTATAAAGTTGTTTAAATTGCTCGTAATTATACTTTCATCAATATTGGTGTAATGTAAATACCAACTTGTCCAACCAGTAAACTTTTTAGTTTTTTCAAAAGTGTTTTTTGCAGGAAAACGATTGAAAAAATCAGTATAAATATCATTTTCTACTCCTGATTTTTCTAAAATTGAAAAAGAATAAACTTCATTCGCTTCAAACTTACGTTCACAAAATTGCGAAATTACTAGTTTGTTTTCTTCCTCAAACCAATCGAAACTTGTATAAGCTTTTTGTGGGCTTAAAGCACCTAAGAAGTAATTGTTACTATCATTTTTATTAGGTAAAAACTGAATATAATGCCAAGAATGAAGGCTATTTTTCTTTTTTCGGTAAGGATAAAAAGTATAATCGCCCGATTTTGCCATTAGTGGTTTTGCCAAAGGAAATAAATTGCGTTGAACAGCATTATTATTCGCTACTTGGCACTCACTCCACGATTGAAAGCCATTGATTACTGCTTCTCCTAAATTTACCTTGGCTTGTAAACTGATTTCAATTCTATCAATTTTTTTTGATTTTTGAAATTTAAAGCTAAATTGAAATTCGTTATTTTTATTTTGAAAAGAACATTCGTTTTCTTCAAAACTTAATAAACGATTTCCCTTAATTAATTGAATAGAAGAAATTTTCCAATTCTTGAATGAGGTGTTCAGAAACATTTTACTAATTTACAAATATCTTATTTACAATTACTTTAGGAGAGTCTAAAAAGTTAATTTCTAAAAGATAAATTCCACTAGAAATTGCTTTGTTGGTTAATTGCCCTAAGGTATAGCTAAAGTTTTTAGACTTAATTTTTGAGTTTGTAGCTATTATTCTACCATTTATGTCTTTTAAAAATATAGATTTAATAATATTATCACTTTCTACTGTAAATTGAGTGTTTGAAGATAGAATATTAGGAAAAAGTGAAGCCTGAATTGTTGGAGAAGATTCATTTGAAGTGCTAAATTCTTGTTCAATAATGTTTAAGGTTTGATTTGTAGAAATATTGGTTTCAACTTGTCTTTTTCCACCAACCCAAAACACCTCAATTGAATCTATTTGGCTTATGCTTCCTAAACCAAAATGAGCAATACTTGAGTTTTGTGAAGCATGACTAGAACCACCACCAATTTCACGAAGAAAAGACTGATTTGGGGTATGAACAATGATTTTAGATCCAAAAGCATCACGATTAGAAAATACACCAGTCAGTTTCACTTTTATCCAATTGTTATTGTTGTTTTGATCATTACGAAATAAAAAAGAATTTGTACCTTCTGGTTCTTCAAAAGCGTGAATGGTAACATTTATAATATCTATATCACCATCATTATCAAAGTCTGCAATAGCCGAGCCTCTATTTATATCTGTTTTATCAATATTCCATTCAGAAGAAAAGTCAGTAAAGGTTTTGTCGCCATTATTCAAATAAAGTTTATTAGGATCAACTTCATTTGTAGCTATAAAGTCTGCGGCAGGAATATGCCCATTTGAAACAAACAAGTCTAAGTGCGAGTCATTATTAAAATCGGCAAAATTACAACCCCAACCTGTGGCAAATAATGAATCTGCATAAGTGTTTTCTGTATATGTTTCTGTTGAAATATCTGAAAAAATGAGGTTCCCATTATTTTCAAAAAAAACATTTCGTCCAATATTAGTTACATAGTAATCTAAATCTAAATCATTATCAAAATCACCTGTTGCAATTCCCATCCCATAAATTCCAGCATTTAAACCAGCAGTTTCGGCTACATTAGTGAAATTATCTTCGGGAAAATTATTAAGGTAAGCTGCATTTGGAGTAATAAATTCACCAAAGTCATTTGCCAAATAAATATCAGGAATATGATTAAAGTCTAAATCGGTGAATGTGGCGGCCAAAGCACAACCAGAATTAGATAAGTTTAAATTAATACTCTGTTCGGTAAAGGTGCCATCACCATTGTTTACATACATTTGATTGTCCCAACATAAGTGAGTAAAAGTTATATTACCAAGGCTGTCGGTTTCCATTTGAGGTTGGATCAAATAGTTGGCAACAAACAAGTCTAAATATCCGTCTAAATTATAATCACCAAAAGAGGCAGCCATTGTATAATTATTTTCGATAATACCAGCCTGTTCAGAAATATCTGTTAAGGTTCCGTCTTCATTTTGTTTAAAAAGAAAATTTTCTGTAGGAGTGATGAATGTAAAGTTAGTCGGCATAGAACAATACACAAAAATTTCTCTAACACCATCATTGTCAATATCGCCAGTGGTTACACCAGTTGTAATAGAATTTAGTGTTACAAATAAGCCAATTTCATTACCTTTTTTTTCAAAAGTACCATCACCATTATTAATATAAATTGCGTCTGAATTTATACCACCAGTAATATAAATATCTTCCCAACCATCATTGTTGAAATCAAAAGTAGCTACACCACCTCCCATATATAAAGGAGTGTAACAATGAGTCTCAATCCCAGCTTCATTTGATATTTCAGAAAACTGTGAACAAACATTAAACGAAACAAAAAATAGGACTGCGATAAGATGTTTTACATTAAAATTCATTATAAAGTTTATTTAAATTAAACTATACATTTTAGCGAAAAATTGGGTAAATAAATCAATATACAAAATCTAATACTTAATTTTACTCTTAAAACAACGAATATATTAATTTAAAAAGAATAAAATCTTTAATTATGAAACAAAAATTACTCTTTTGGATAATAGTGATATGTTGCTATTTTCCTAATTTTTTAAATGCACAATGTGTTACAGGCGATGCATCAATTACAAGTATTGCTTGTGATGATACTGGAGGAGTGAGTATATCAGCAACCTCACCAGTAGTGGCTTCTAATCAAATTCAATGGACTAGTGGTCAAACAGGAGATTTTACATTTATACCTGATTGTAATAATTTAGGTTGTCAAGAGTTTACACCTTGTGTGCCTGCTGGTACTGCAATAGCTCAACAATGTGCAACCTTTGGTAGTTTGGGTGTACCTGCAACTGGCTCAGGAAGTAATTTTGATTTACAGTTCGATATTGCAGGCTTTTGTTATATTCCAGGAATGACTTATTCTGGAGATTTAGGCATACAGTTATCGGGAAGTGGCAATGTTAGTCTTTCGGTTGTACAACCAGATGGTGTAGTACAGGGACCATTGACTTTTGATATAGCTTTAATTAATTCTTTATCTCCCGTTCCTTTAAGTCTTTTATCATTAGATGTTGACCCTAATGGAACTTGGGCAATTCAAATTTCTGGTGGAGGTTTAACTGGGTATAGTATTGATGCAAGTAGTCAAATTTGTCTTGAACCAGCAACTACCTCTACTTTAGTTTGTGGAGATCCAATAGAGGTTTGTGTATTTGGGGG
>JAHDDA010000187.1:4439-5487 GCA_020629595.1 Chitinophagales bacterium | reverse complement strand
ATCTGTTTTCAATTTTGGAAGGAAGCAAAGCGAACTGTAAAATATGAAAACAGCAAGCGTTAAGGATTGCAACGGTTATTAAGCTATGCTTAATTCGAGTGTAAAGCCTGACCACGAAGTGGGAACGCCCCAATAATCAATCGGTTAAATTGTAGTAAATTAGCTTTATGGATAAACAAGAACAGAAAAAACAACGCCTATTAAAAGAACTTCAAAAAGGATTTGATGACATTAAAGCAGGACGCATCACAACTAAATCAATAGATGAAATATTTGAAAAAGTCTTAGCAAAAAGAAAAGCAAAAGGCATTATTGAAAAACCATAGTGAAATAGCTAAATCGTTATTTCGTAAATAAAATATAACACAATGAATATCACGATACCAGAAGCACAAAAAGCCTTTATAGCCAAAATGATAGAAACAGGCTCATATAAAGATGAATCTGATATTGTAATAACGGCTTTAAAATTTATGCAACAAGAAGTTGAGAGAAGAGAAGCCGTATTATTTGCTGAACTTGATAAAGGTTACGAATCCTACAAAGCAGGACGTTATATTGAAGGCACACCTGATACAATAAATAAAATAGCCGAAAAGGTATATGCAAAGCACAAAGCCAAAAACAAAAACAAAAACAAAAACAAAAACAAAAACAAAAATAGCGATTTCGCTATTTAGTTATTTCGCTAAAATTATTTACATTTGTAAATCAATGAAGTAAACCAAATGCTATGGCTTTAAAAATTGCAATATTATCTCAAAAGGGCGGTGTGGGAAAATCCACCCTTTCAAGGGCGTTAGCTACGGAATACGCAAGGAATGAGTGGGATGTAAAGATTGCCGATATGGATTTAAAACAAGCTACATCGGCAAACTGGAACAGAGAACGAATGAGCAACGGACATTTACCAACGGTTGCCGTTGAAGTGTTTGCGAATGTCAAAAATGTATTAAAACAAGACGAACAATATGACCTTATCATTTTTGATGGTGCAGGAAGTGCTGACCTTCAAACGTTGGAAATAGCCAAAGCGAGTGATTACATT
>JAHDDA010000187.1:2451-4341 GCA_020629595.1 Chitinophagales bacterium | reverse complement strand
GAAAAGCGATAGAGAATTAGCTGACACAATAGAATATATTGGATTAGCAGGGTATAAATATTTAGGCTACATCAAAGAAAAAACGAGTATTAGCCAAAGCCACGATGAAGGTTTATCTGCCAATGAAACAAAATACGAAAGTATCAATGAATTGGTAGATGAACTTATCCAAAACATTATAGACAATATTGAAGCAGTAACAAAAGAAGAAGCATAAGATTATGGCAAAAATAGCAAAGAAACCAAACAGAAAAGGTACACCACCAAAGATTGAAGAAGCAAGTACAAACCTAACCAATTTACCCAAAAAGCAAACAGGGATAAAAAAGGATTTGAATTTCAAGGTAGATGCAGACTTCAAAAAAGAGTTCAAACAGTATGCAATGGATAAAGATATAACTATGCACAACCTTCTAATAAAGATGTTTGATTACTACAAAACCAACAATAGCTAAATAACGATTTAGCGAAATAGCGATTTAATGATATTAATACCGTTAATTATCTTTGGAAAGCTCGTATTGGCTTTAGCTATACAAAGTAAATAAAATCAATTTAATGAAAAAAACAGGATTAAAATTTAACTTGACCATTAAAGAGTTGGGTATAGAAAATGAAGAGTTTCAAATTCATTCTATTAATGATGAATTCTCTTTTTCAATAAATGAAGTTACCAATAAATTTTCAGTCGTTGAAAATGTTGTAAAAGCCCATAATCCTATTGGTTTAGTATCAATGGCTAAGGTTGACTATATAAATTCAGATTTCACTAATTCTTTAGGAAAAGAATACATTTATAATGGTATAAAGTTTTCAGTGCTGGGTGCTGACCTACACACACCTTTTGGTGTTCTACATTGGTATAAAAGCCCATACTCTTAAAGAGTACAGGCTTTCTGTTAAAAGATATTACTGTATTACGCAACCTTATCTAAAGCAACATCTTCATTTTCAAGAGTTGGTAAACCACCAAAAGAAAAGATATAATCACAAGCCTTTTGTGCGTGGCTACTGGCTCTAAATATTGCCTTATTGTCGTTTTTCAATACTGATAACCACGATTTGATATATTCTGCATTAGTCGTAATATGGTTTTCAAAGCCAAACATTGCACAGATATAAGCCGTTGTAAGTTCAGCAACTAATTCTTCACGTGCATATTCAGGCGAACCGAAAGGTGTTAATTTCAAACGGTCTAACCTTGATGAATGACCTGTCCAATGTCCTAACTCGTGTATAGCTGTTCTGTAAAATTTATTATTCTCTAAAAACTGTTCACGAAGTGGTAAAGTAATTTTATCCTGCATAGGGCTGTAATATGCCTTATCACTTTTTCTTATTTCAATATTGGCATCGGTGCTTTTAATAAGGTTTTCAGCTTGTTCATTTCTCTGAAATATCGGTAATTCAACCTTATTTTCAGGCACATAATACATTTCTTCAGGTAAGCCTTCAACTTGCGAAATATTGAAAACTGAATAACCTTTAAGCATCGGTATTTTTTGAATTTGTAAAGCCGAATAAGTACCAGCACTCATTTTCTTCACTTCTTCTTCTTTGTACTTCTTATTGTCTTTATCAATGTAAAGCGGTTTGAAAAAATAAATCTTTTCCGATTTGCTCCCCTTCTTAACATTACCGTTTAAGGCTTTAGCCTGATTGTACGTTAGCCAAGTATTTTTCTCGTATGAAAATTCCTCTGCCGTCAAGCTCAATAAAAACTGATTTACCCCACGATACATTTTTTGCGTTGTGGCATTTCGTGCAGGTAAACCATCTGCTCCAAGACATACCCAAGCTCTTTGGTAATCGCCACTTTGTACTTTTTCAAGTAAGGCAATAATCTTGTCCGTTACGGTTTGATAAATTTCTTGTGTTTTCATAACAACA
>JAHDDA010000187.1:0-2395 GCA_020629595.1 Chitinophagales bacterium | reverse complement strand
TTCTTGACTATGGCTGACGAGGTTTTAGCTTTGCATATAAATTTCCCAAAAGGGGATGTTGGGCGTAGTGAAAACCAATTTATCAAATGGTAGGCAAAGTATTTTTCTTGAAAACTGCAAGGCGATAACAACGCAATAGCTTGATGTAATGGAGCAGTGGCTACCTGTATTTTGAAAAAAACTAAAAAATGTGATATGCTATAAAATCAATTATTGAGCAGGGAGCAGAAAATGAATTTTGCAGAAACTAAGGCTGACTTTGCAAGGCTTGAACCTTCGGTATTTTTTGATGATGAGCAAATGGAAATGATGGTTTACTGTCTTTTAGATTTTGTAGATAAAGAAGAAGCCACACTAAAAGAAGTTGAAGAATTTGCTGTATCAATGGGCGATAAGGGCAAAAATGCCTATGCTTCGGTTATTCAGGAACAAACAAAAGTAAAGGCTTATCCTGTTGAAAGTTATGCCGAAAAAGAACGCATAAGACGTGCAAGTGAAGAAGTAGAGCCATCTGCTCCGTATGGGGCGAGATAGAAATTCTTAAAACCATATTGGTTTCACAAAAACCTTCGTTAAAATGAAATATTGAGATTTTAGGGTAAAAACGTCTGTTTAACAATAAAAAACAATATTTTCTGTTATGTTTGTTAGAAGATGCAAAATATACGCACACATATAATCGCAAAATTACTAACACTTTTTATGGCGTTTTGGGTGCTTGTGCTGTCAAGTGGCGTAAGTGTTAATGTACATTTTTGTCAGAATGTAGTAAAAAGTTTTTCTATTTTAAGCGAAGCACCTAACTGCCACGAAATGATGGCAAATACTTCCTCTTCGTGCCATTTCGCAAGAAAAAGCTGTAAAAATGCTTGTTCTGCATCAAAAATTCAAAAAGAAGATAACAAACCTTGTTGTACAAACAAAGATGTACAACTTGAATTAGATACTGATTTACCTCATTTTGAAATCGTAAGCACCGATTTTTCTTTGGAAGATGACTTTTGGGCAGTTCAGGTAACACCAATTGTTTATAATTTCGATATTCAAAAGCCTGTTGAAAAAACAGCTTTCAAACACTATCGTCCTCCTCCGCTGGTTGGCAACTACATAGTGCTTTACCAGCAATTTCTTTGTTAGAACTTAGATTTTTGAGACTTATTGACTTCGAGACAATGAGAAAGAAAAGTTACATTCGTTTTTTTAAGCTAAATGTACTGTTCTCATCGCCTTCGATAGCTCATTTTCTAACTTTCTAAACAAAAAAATGAAGACAAAAATTTGGGTACTAAGTATTTTATTATGCTTCAGTACCAGTCTGTTGTTTGCCCAAGGTCCGCCCATTACCTCCGATAAACCAATAATGTTGGCTCAAGGAAATGTGGTGGTTAAAACCCTTAGCGAATATCGACAAACCGACCAAGGAACGTTTACCAAAGTTCCTTTAATGGTGCATTATATTGCACATTCTAAAATACTATTGGGCGTTCATTTGCCTTTCACATCGCATAATTTCAATACTGAAAATGAGTTTTTAAAAAACGGTTCATCTTTAGGCGATATTGAATTATTGGGTAAATACCAATTTTACCGCAACGATAAAATGGCAAAAACTTTACGAATGGTTATCAAAACCGTTCAAACACTTCCAACAGGAAAAGAATACGAAATAGAAGGTATTAGTACAGGAGCGTACCAATCGTATTTGAGTTGGGTTACTGGCTATGAAACCATAAAATATGGTATCTCAAACGAGTTAGGCTTCCGAGTTTCACCGAATGAAAACTACAATGAATTGGTACATAAATTCGGCGTGGGTTTGCCTTTGCTGAAACCAGTTTATCCAGTAAAACAAATCAATTTATACTTCGAGTATAGCAATGCGTATATGTTTCATCACAATGCGTTTATGATGTTGTATGCACAAGGTGTACAATATGCAATTAAGCAATTAACGATCGAAACAGCGATTCAATTTCCATTAATTCAAACCGAAAACGTACCCAATCCACGACAGTTTAGCTGGCTCGTTGGAACAAGGTATGTTTTTTAATCGAAAAATCGTCATTCCAGCAAAGGCTGGAAATTCCCATTGTCAAAATATTTTTAAATATAAAATTCAATAAAAATGAAAAATTTAATAGTAATAATTATGTTATCAGCATTCGCCATTTTGGGCTTGAATGCACAAGAAATAGCCAATAAAATGGAAACACAAACGGTAAAAACCATTAAAGGCAAAGACAAATATTCTATAAAAGTAGATGGTTTGGGTTGTCCGTTTTGTGCCTATGGTTTAGAAAAGAAATTCAAAGATTTCAAGGGTATTAAAAACGTAAAAATCGAAATGGAAACAGGCGTTTTTACTTTTACTTACCCAGCCGAAAAAGCATTGAGT
>JAHDDA010000186.1 GCA_020629595.1 Chitinophagales bacterium | reverse complement strand
CATTTGCGTAACTTTTAGCTTATCCGAAGCGTGTTTGGTACGGTTGTGATCCGAAATATTGTTAATGGCTTTGGTTATGTTTTGTGTGTAGCCATCCATTACCACTAAGTAATAATGTTGAATATCTTCATTGTATTTAAACTTGCTTGCCGCCTCTTTATTTTTGCGTTTGTCTTTGTCTAAATAGCTCAAAATTTCATCGGCTTTTGTTTGTACTTCTGTGCCTTTATGTTTTGTTGAAACGTTTTCTAAGGCTTCAATATACTTTTCTAATTCATCGGTGCTGCCAATTACAAAAGCTTCTAATAAATCAAATTCTGCTTGTAAATTATTTGAAGCAAATTGTGTTTCTGCTTGTTTTTTACGGCTTAAAACTTCTTCATATTTTTCGCTTTCATATAGTTCTAAAGTTTTTTCGTAAAATGCTAAAACAGCGGCTTTTTCTTTGTTTTTAGCTGGCGTTCCACCATTGGCTAATTTTGCCAATTCACTATCGGCATCGTTTTGTGCCAACCAATTTTTATGAATATTGGCTTGTGCTATATTTTTTTCTGCGGTGTATAATTGCCAAAGTGCGTAGTGTGCTTCACTATCTTTTTCGGTTTTAGGAAAACGTTTTAATAATTCCTCGTAATAGAAAATAGCTTTATCATTAGCGTCTAATTTTTCGGCATAAATGTTTCCTATTTCAAACAAAGAAGCCTCAATTTGTGCATTGGCTGCTGCTTTAGCTTCTTTAGAAAAAGGTAAGGCATTTAAAAACATATCTCGGGTTAATTGTCCGCCCAAAGCAAGATTTTTTAGGTTTTCTTCATCAGAATCTGCTACCGATGAATTAGAACTTGGAATAACCGCCGATCTTCGCCAATTATCAACATCGGGTCTATCGCCCCAATCACGTATAAAGTCTATTTTACCCATACTTTTGGCGTTTTCGCTATAAAAATAGAAAGTGCCTCCACCACTATTTCCATTTTTATCATCGGTATTACTTGCCAATTCTGCAACGCTTTCTGCCTCTGCTTCGGCTTGTGCTTGCTTTTCAATTTTATCAATTAACTCATCAATAATATCGTTTCTTGCAGCTTCGGGTAAGCTTGCCAAACGCAATAAACTATCTTGTAATTCTACGGTGTTTATGTGTCCTGCCAATTCGGCTAAAACATCTTTTCTAATTACAATTTCATCATAATTAGGGAAAGTTTTTGGTAAAATTACCAGCGAACTATCGTAATACGCACTCGATAAAAGGTATTCTTCTTGGGCGTAATACATTTCGGCAATTTTTAAATATGCCTTTGCTTTTACATCTTTGTTTACGGTGCTGTTATCGGTTGCTTTTTTCAAAAATGCCAAAGCATCATCAATATTTCCGCTATCAATAGCAATGTCTGCCATTGCCATATAAATTTGATCTTGGTTGTCAAAGTTTTTATCGTCTTTCAGCATTTTTTCTAAAAAACGTATAGATTCTTTTGCCGATTTATCGCCAGATTTAATTTGGTTGCGGGCAATTTGTAATTTGGTATTGAATGCCATATCGTAATCTGGGCGGTTTTTCAATACTTTTTTTAGCGAAGCTACATTTGCTTTATAATCGTTATCTAGTTCGCTAATTTGCGATTGAATATAATGGTAACGTGCTTTTTGTGGTTTGTTTCGGCTTTCCGAAATTGCCAAACTCAAAAAGTTGTAAGCCTCTTTATTTTCGCCTTTATCTAAATGGTATTGAGCATACAAACCGTTCAAATCTGCACGATGTTTACGAGGCATATCTTTGTCTTGCCTTATGTAATCTAAAGATTGAATAGCATCGGCTGTATTTTCTGAAGCCATATAAGCACGAGCCAACCAAACCACCGATTCGTATTTTGCTGGTTCGTGAAATAAAAACGATAAAAGTCGCTTGTTGTAATCAACTGCTGGTTCTTCGGTTGAGGTATCTTGCGATAAAATAAAATTAGCATTTTCACTGTCTTCCTCTTCCGTAGCTTCTTCGGTTTCTTCTTCTTTTACTTCCTCCTCTTTTTCTTCTTCTTTCTTGTCTTCTTTAGCTTCTTCAACTACCTCTTCCTCTTTTTCCTTTTCTTCTTCTTTGTCTTTTTTATCAAATGTATATTTTGGAACGTAAGGCAAAGCTGGTTTTCCTTGCATTTTACGCTTACGGTTTTTCTCACGCCATTTTAGTTTACGCTTGCGTTCTATTTCTTTTTGCTTCTTAATTTTTGCACGTTCTTTAGCCAATTCTTTTTTGGCTTTAGCACGTTCTTTCATTTGTTGTTCTTTATCTTTTCGGCGTTGTTCTGCTTCTTTTTCTCTTTCTTTTTTTAATTCTTCCGCTTCTTTCTTTTTCTCTTCGTTTTGTTTTTCACGTTCTTTTTTATCAAATACTTTTCCGTCTTCGTTATTTAAACCACCAATATTAACTTTTACTTTTTCTTTCGATTTTTTATTTCTAGCTTTTGCTTGGAAATCGGTTTTACGAATATTATTTTTAAAACGGTTGTTTATAAACTGAAATGCTTTTACGGCTTCTTCATAATCACCTTTAAAAAAGTAGGCTTGCCCCATTAGCAAATAGCAATCATCTACCCATTTAGCGTTGGGGTGTTTTTGAATAGCTGTTGATGCTTTTTTCAGAATGGTTTCCATATCGCCAGCGGCACCGCCTGTTTTTTCTGCATTATCGAAAGTTAATACGCTTAACATTTCTGCATCAAAATCATCTTTGTATTGCTCTTTTAAATTTTCGAGGCTTTGTTGCATCAAAATTTTGGCATTGAAATAACCATTGTACCTTGTGGTTAAATCTTGATACATATTATTAGCCTTAGTTGATTTACCACTTTTAGGCTTTTTCTTGCTTGGTTTCTTTTTTTGTTGAGCATTTATGGTATCGGCAGTGGCAAATAACACCAATGCTACCAACAAAAATTGAATATATTTACTAAAGTTGAACATTCTTTTTTAGAATTTGAGACTATGAGATTTTTTGGAAAATGAGCCTTTCGATTTAAAAGCGTATTCATTTTATAAATCTCCACTTTAACTAAACTTAAAAAGGGCAAAATTATTACTTTCTATACAAAAGAAATTCAATTATTGAACCACTTACTAATTATATCTACAATTTTTTGATTTCCTCTTCTAATTTAGGCAAATAACGTGTAGAAATTAACCAAATTATTTCATCAGAAACGGTATCGTATCCGTGGATTATTCTGTTCCGAGTATCAACAATTTTTCTTGAATCACTAATTTTGATTTCAGGATTTAGTTGTAGTATTCTCTTCATTGCTTCACCTATTATTTCAATATTTCTTTCAACGGCACGCTTGGTTTTTAAATCAGCTTTAAAATCTTCAAATTCTCTTGAAACAGGAAGAAAGTCCTCAACCTCACCAATAGCTTTTAAAATATCTTCAATCCAAACATTTATTTCATCTTGCATAAACAAGAACTTTTTGTTGGTTTAGTAATGTTTCAAAAGTCTTATTTTTTATAGCTTTTTGTTCTAATAAATCAATTTGTCTATTGAATGTGTCTTCTAATGCTTTTTTTAAAGCAAAATAATTTTCAGCATATTTTAATGGGTTTTCAGAATAAATAGATACTACAAAATCAATATCACTTTTTTCATTAAAATTGTCTGTTAAAATTGAACCAAAAACAAATAATTTTTCAACTTCATATTTGGAACAAATATCTATTAACTGATCTTTATATTTTTTTATGAGTTTCATTATCAACAAAAATAAACTATTCACTATAAATAGTTTCCATTACTGTTTGTCCTACGGCTTTAAGGGTTTTAGTGCTTATAATATCCATATTATCATCGTGTGTATGCCAAAAATCACCAAAACCTCTTTCGGTGGTTTCATCAAATTGTATAATATCTATGGTTGGAATACGAGCAATTTTATTTACAAATAAGTGATCATCGGTTATTGTAGAAACTTTACGGTAAGGGAAATAACTGCTATAACCTGCTCGGTTTGCAGCTTTCCAAACTTTTTTAACTATATTTTTTGCATACAATAAAGAATAACCTTCTTGGTTGAAAGTAGCACCTTTTGCTCCAACCATATCTAATAAAATACCGAAATTGGCTTTGTAACCAGCTTTATGTGGATTTTGTGCCCAATACTGACTGCCCAAGCAATAAGTTTCGGCTAATTGCACACCATAATCTTCTACATCGAATAAAATAATATCTACACCAACATTTGCAGGTGTTTTTTGCAGTTGGCGGGCAATTTCTAATAAAACACCTACGCCACTTCCGCCATCATTTGCTCCTAAAATGGGTTCATCTTTGCGTTCGGTATCCATATCGGCAAAAGGGCGAGTGTCCCAGTGAGCAAATAAGGCAACACGCTTTTTTGCTTCGGGTTTATAAGCTCCTATTATATTGTACATTGGCACTTTTGTACCATCGTAAACGGTAACGGTACTTTCTTGCACAGTAACTTCTGCTCCAAATTCACGCAACTTACTTGCCAACCAATCGGCGGCAACTTTTTGCGTTGGTGTTCCTGGTACACGAGGACCCATTGCTACTTGTTTTTCAATATATAAATAAGCCGAATCGGCATTAAATGTTGGTGTTGGTATTTTAGGCTTGCTAGCTTCAGGTGCTTTGGTTTGATTTGGTTGGTTTGCTTGCTCCGAATCTGTACTTGTTTGACAGCCCGCAACAATTATTAATAATGCTAAAAATAATATTTGTAGTGAATTATCTCTCATTCTGTTTATTTTACAACGCAAAATTAGTTGTAATTTACTGAATTATTCTTTTCACTTTTAGTTTTTCACTTTTCACTATTTTCACGTTTCTTTGTAATGATGTTTAGATTTCTAGTTTTTATTTTTTTACTTTTTGGAAATACATTGTTATTTGCCCAAGATTTTGAACAACAACAAATGCGTTTTTCTAGAGTTGAAACAGCAATGTTTGAAAAAGAAGGTTTGTTGCGTTCTCAATTTGAGGCTCGCGGAATGATTTACCCACCACATAATATTTACATTAGAGCTTTTAAAGAAGAACGCATTTTACAGGTTTGGGTACAAAATGCTCCCGATGCTCCTTATCAAAAATTTAGAGATTATCTGTTTTGTCAAGATTCGGGATATTTAGGACCTAAACGCAAACAAGGCGATGAACAAATTCCTGAAGGTTTTTACTGGATAAATCGTTTTAATCCACAAAGTAATTTTTTTCTTTCTCTGGGTGTTAATTATCCAAATCCATCTGATGTAAAAGTAAGTCCTCACGCAAATTTAGGAGGCAGTATTTATGTACATGGTGCTTGCGAAACAACAGGTTGTATTCCTATTACTGATGAATATATAAAAGAGCTGTATTGGTTGTGTGTAAAAGTAACCAACAAAGGACAAGAGTATATTCCTATTCATATTTTTCCTTATAAATTCGACCAAACAAAACCTTTTTTATACGAAGACCAAAAAACTGATAGAAAGCTAAAAGCCTTTTGGGATAATTTACGAGAAGGCTACGACTTTTTTAACCAAAAACGCCG
>JAHDDA010000185.1 GCA_020629595.1 Chitinophagales bacterium | reverse complement strand
GCAATGCTAGGTCTGTACAGTATAAGTATTATGCGAAATAAAAAATCGTTTTAAAGTCTATTGTAAAACAAAGAACTACATTTTTGTCCTGTACAAGCAGGGACAGTTTCTTCAAAGTTATTTCAGATTAATTTTTTATAAACTGAACCGCACCACCACAACAATCATCAATCGTTACATCTTCAGTAGCTGTACATCCATTTTCATCGGTGTAAGTTATAGTTACTGTACCTGCAGAAATACCAGTTACTATTCCAAAACCATTTACAGTTGCAATGCTATTATTGCTTGAAGTCCACGCAGGAGAACCGTCTGCACTTGTAGCATTTTCATTTAAATCTACGGTAGCACCTGTACAAAACGAAGCTGGATTATCTGGTGTTATATTTATATCGGTAACTAAATCGTAAACGTATTCTAAACAAATTGTATATTCTAAACCTATTACTCCTTCATCAATTGCATTATTATTATATGCACAAGCTGCATCACCAAAAACCGAAGGAATTATATCAACACTTATTGAAGTATTTTCATCTACAGGGGGAGAATAAAAGCTATTACAAGCAATTAAATCATCGGTAAAAGTACCCGTACTTGATGTAGCAGGTCCCCAATTATTTGTAGGGATACTACATTGACCGTCAATATTTAATCTTTCAATTATAGCACAAAGTGCCGCATTGTTTACCGTTGTTCCAGCAAAAGGTGCAGAACAACCTTGTGAAATATTAATATAAGTTCCTTCAAAATTACAATTTGGCTGGGCAGATACATCATCAAAAAAATTAGTAATATCTGTGCTTACAAATAGGTTGGTAAGTGTGGCTGTTCCCACTGTTGGTGGCGGTGGCGGCATAAAATTATGCAAATATCCCTGACTAACATCTTGCAATGCAGCAGAAGATACAAAAACCTCATTTCTATCTAAACCAATGGTTGCATCTAAATGCGAAACACATTGTTGGTAAATATTGGTATTACAACACGCATCGGGTAAAACGGTTACATTAACGGTAGCTGTTGTTGGGCAACTTCCTGCATTTGAAACTTCAACTTGGTAAGTTCCAGAAGTGCTAACTTCAATTTCATTGGTATTGTTTGTTCCATCTATTGTACCACTTAGTGCCGTCCAAGTAAAAGTATCACCTCCACTTGCTGTAAGTGTTGTTTTTTCGCCATTACAAATTGTTGTATAACCTGAAATAGTTGCTACCGTAGGTTGGGCAATAGTAACCGTTACTTCATTGGGGTTTGCATCTAAATCTACCTCACTACCAGAAAGGTCGGTAATTACAAGTGTATATGTTCCAGATTCTGTTACATTTATTTGACCGTTATCTGTTGAAGAAATTGTACCCGCTACAGTTGTAAAAGCTGGGTTGGTACTTGTCCATTCATAATTAAATCCATCGCAGGCAATTATTGGATCGGTTCCAATGGTAACCAAACTGCCGCAACTGGGTGCAGAACCATTTAAAGCTGGATTGGCAACTACTGGTTGGCAAGGTACTGGTGGTGTACTTGAAGGTGTAGCAGCAATACATATTTCTTGAACATTTCCACTACAGTCTGTATCTGATGGGTCAAGTGTAACACACAAAGAATAGTTTGATGGGGCAGTTGTTTGGAAAGTTGTTGCTCCCGCATCTGTACCAATTACTGCTACTGGTGTTGCTCCTTGACAAATTTCAATTGTAACTCCCGAATTGTCTTCGCAAGTTTGATTACCTAAATCAAATTGAGCCGAAACGGTCATATAATCATCGAAATTAGCAGCTCCCGTTGTGAAAGAATAACAAAAAGTGTATTCCGAACCTGCTGTCATAGCAAAACCATTTGCCGAAACATCGTTACATCTATTTATAGTTGCATTTGGATTTACAGGGTTTAAAGAACCAAAATCTATAGAACAGCTTGAACTACAACATTGACCATATACCGAAATATGACCCAATAAAACTATTAAGCAATATAGAACAAGATGCTTCATACTAGACATTCAAGAGCTGTTTTTTAAAGTAGGTTTTTCAAATGCCTGTATTTATTATTTTATGGCTGAGTACAGGGCAAAAATTGAAAGTATAGAATTTTATTGTAAAACAAGGCAGTAAACTACCTTGGAATCCATTACTTTCAAGGTAAATTTATTCTCGTGCATTTAAAAATTACATTTTTGTCTTATACTAAAATTTTATGGAATAAAATCAAACAAACTGCATAAATATAATTTCTTTATTCTAAAAAACATAAAAAAGTTTTGTTTTTCTTTATTTACTGTTCTGTTGTTTTAAGAAACCTATCAATAATATATTTATTGCTTTCTACAAAATTAAGTTCGCCAAAAAGCATTGAAGTAGCATTCCCTAATCGGTTAACACAAAAACTTTCTGCTACTTTTTCATCCGAAAATTTAAGTAATTGTGCTGCCTGAAATGCTAATGCTAACTTTTGTGCGAATATGCGTAAATGAGCAACTGAATTAACAAATTCGTTAACATTAGACTTTAAGTTGTCTAAATAGGTATCAAAATAATTGCTTTTACCTCTTGAAAATTCTAATTCGTTAATAAAGTTATCTAAAACAGTCCTTTCTTTACCAATGGCTCTTAATATATCAAGACATTGAACGTTTCCGCTTCCTTCCCAAATAGCATTTACAGGGGCTTCTCTGTATAAACGTGGTAAAATACTTTGTTCAACGTAGCCGTTTCCACCTAAACATTCCATAGCTTCAACTATTAAGCCCGAAGCACGTTTGGTAATCCAGTATTTTCCAATGGGTAAAAGTAGGCGTAAAAGTAATTCATCTTCATTTTTTTCCGATTCAAAGCACAAGGCTGCACGCATAGTCATTGCCATAGCCGCTTCAGCTTCAAGGCATAAATCGGCAACAACATTTTGCATTAAATCTTGATTTACAAGCAAATGTCCAAAAACTTTACGCTGTTTAATATGGTGTATTGCCTCGGCTACGGCTCTACGCATTAATGCGGATGAACCAATCATACAATCATAACGAGTCATTGCTACCATTTCAATTATGGTAGAAACACCTTTTCCTTCTTCGCCAATAAGCCAAGCAAAAGCACCATTAAATTCAATTTCACTAGAAGCATTTGAACGGTTGCCCAATTTTTCTTTTAGCCTTTGAATAGCAAAATCGTTTTTTGTGCCATTGGGTTTGAAACGTGGAAATAAAAAACAGGAAATACCTTTTTCGGTTTGTGCCAAGGTTAAAAAAGCATCGCACATTGGTGCAGAACAAAACCATTTATGCCCACGAAGTAAGTAAACTTCCCCATTTCCTTTATGTGCAATTGGTGTTGCTATGGTGGTATTGGCTCTTACATCTGTACCGCCTTGTTTTTCGGTCATAGCCATTCCTATTGTTAAACCTTCTTTTTCAAAGTATGGAATATTTCTTCCATCATAAACATTGTTTGTTATTTTGGGAATCCATTGTTGGGCGTGAGCAAAGTATTTTTGTAGAGCAGGAACGGCGGCAAAAGTCATTGTTAGTGGGCAACCCGTTCCTGCTTCGTTTTGCGAGTGTAAATAACTTAAAACCATTCGGGTTAAATGCCTTCCTTTTTGTTGGCTTAGCCAAGGTAAAGAATGTATTCTATTTTCTATGCCCAATTGCATTATTTGGTGATAGGCAGGGTGAAATTCTACGGTATCTATTCTTTTTCCAAAACGGTTATGCGAATGAAATACAGGCTTATGTTCGTTTGCTTGAAAACCTTTTGTAATCCACTCTGGTTTTCCTAAAGTTTCGCCATATTGGGTAAGTAATTTTGTATTAATAGACAGTTTTGTTGCGTTCAGTAATTCATTTAAAGGCTTATCTGTAGTAAAAAGGTTTATATTTTCAAAAGGTGTTGATTGATTAAATACTGTATGTGTTTTCATTTTTTTGATTTATTTACCTGAGTTCAGGACAAAAAATAGAAATATATAATTTTCTTGTAAAACAAGGCAGTAAACTACCTTGGAATTACTTACTTTCAAGACGAATTTATTTACTAATCAATTGCTGGTGTATCCAAAATCTGCGAAATTACCTGAACCATTAATTTGTTACTACCTTTAAGTTGAAAAATACAAGACGTTGAACCACTATCGTCATAGACATCAATATGAGCTTTTTGTTTTTCATTGTAAATAATGCAAGTTTTATAAGCATTGATGACTTCTAAAATATTAAATAACTCGCTTTTTCCTTTTATTAATTCTTGAATGGATTTATAGTGTTTATTCAATTCAAAAACTCTGTAATTATCTTCTTTAAAAAGAAAGTTTCCCAAATCTTGATTCCAAAATTTTGGAAATTCATAACGATTAATCAAAAAGTAGGTTTGTTTTGCCTTTAATTCTTCCATACAATCGGTTGTAAAATACGGATTACCCAACTTTTGTAAGGCACTGGCTATTTGAAAAGCCATAAAGTTACAATCAACCACCAAATCTTCGGATTTCAATTTTAATTGTTCTACAAGAGATTTTGTTCTAGCTTCTTCTCTAAGCTCCTCTAAGGTTTTATACCGTTTAGGAGGCGTTTTTTGGGCTAATGCTAACCATTCAAAAAAATCGGTTTCTAAAGTTTTTTGTAAACCCTTTATATCATAGAAAACAAGCAAAGAAAGTAGTTCATCTAAATTATTGTAGGCACTGTAAATGGTGTCAGATTTAATGTGCTTTGGTAATGATTTATAATAATCGAAAATATAGTTTGCTGCCTTCTTGTTATTAAATTCCGAAGCAAAACTTATTGTTCTATGTGGTAAATCGTAGGTGTAAATTCCAACAGAATCGTAGTGAGCTTCTACAAAACTTTCCGAAAATTCTTTTTCAATAAAATATTGTGCGTTTTCTTCATTCAAATACACCAAACTAAACGGATCAAACACCTTTTCTAAACTGTCAATTCCATAGTTTTTTATAATACCTAGTGCTTCTTTTTCCGAAAAAATGTGTATATCGTTTTCTTGGGCAAATAAGTTGATGCCAAAAAACATATAAAGTATATAAATACAGTTTTTCATAATTCGTAGAGTAAAAACGGAAATAATCATATTCCTAACGTACAGCCTAGCAATGCTACGTCTCTAACAGAAAACCGTTTAAATTCTAATGCCTAACAAATTTAATCTAAAAACTCCTTTCATTTCAAAACACAAACTTTCCTTATTTCGTTTTACTTTCGCTTAAAAATTAGATTAATAGACAATGAGAACTGAGATATTTAGAAAATCTCATTATCTCATAGTCTCAAAATCTCACAGTCTAAGAGAATGCTAAATCAACTCATAAAATGGTCGTTGCAGAACCGAGTTTCGGTAATAGTAGGAGCAATTTTGCTTATGCTACTAGGCGTGTATGTGGCAAGCGAAACAGATGTTGATGTTTTCCCAGATTTAACCGCACCAACCGTAACTATTTTAACCGAAGCTGAAGGAATGTCGGCACAAGAAGTTGAAATGTTGGTTACTTTTCCTATTGAAACAGCCATAAATGGAACTTCTGGATTAAGGCGTTTGCGTTCCAGTTCGGCTATGGG
>JAHDDA010000184.1 GCA_020629595.1 Chitinophagales bacterium | reverse complement strand
TAAAAAATAAAATTAATGAAACAAAGACCACAACTATCCTTTTGGCAAATTTGGAATATGGCATTTGGTTTTTTAGGCATTCAGTTTGGCTGGGGCTTACAAATGGGAAATATGAGTGCTATTTATGAGTTTCTTGGTGCTTCACCAGATGAAATTCCCCTTCTTTGGTTAGCAGCACCAATGACTGGGCTTATAGTGCAACCAATTGTTGGCTATATGAGTGATAAAACTTGGCATCCCACTTTTGGAAGAAGAAAACCTTATTTCCTGATTGGGGCAATTTTAGCGTCAGTTACTTTGGTTTTTATGCCACACGCCTCTGCAATTTGGATGGCTGCAGGAATGCTTTGGGTTTTAGATGCTTCTATAAATATTTCAATGGAACCTACTCGTGCATTTATAGCCGACATTTTACCAAAAGAACAATTGTCGAGAGGTTATACTATGCAAAGTTTTTTTATTGGATTAGGAGCAGTCTTAGCTTCATTAATGCCGTGGCTCTTATTAAATTATTTTGGTTTTGAAAAAACAGCCCCTAATGGTGGGATTCCTGCCTATGTAAAAGTAAGTTTTTTAGTTGGTGGCATTAGTTTTTTATTGGCAATGCTATATACCATTTTCACCACAAAAGAATATCCACCAGAATATTACGAAACAGAAGATAAAGAAGAAGAAAAAGGATATTTTGAAGGTTTATCTCACGCTTTTTCTAATATGCCTACTTCATTTAAACAACTTGCACCTGTACAGTTTTTTACTTGGATGGGCTTATTTTTAATGTGGTTTTACCTAACTACAACTATTTGTAAGCACGTTTTTGGAGCTACCGACCCACAAAGCCCTCTTTATGCTGATGGTTTAGCTTGGGCAAATCTTTGTTTTGGTTTTTACTCTGTGGTAACTTTTATTTTTGCTTTAATAATGCCTAAAATTGCTGAAATTACAGGCTATACCAAACTCCATTTTTTATGTTTATTAGCAGGTGGTACGGGTTTATTGAGCATTTCAATGGTTAGTAGTCAATACGGAATGATTTTACCAATGACAGGTGTTGGTATTGCTTGGGCAAGTATAGTTTCAATGCCTTATGCAATTATAGCCAAAGATATTCCCCCAAAACAAATGGGAATTTATATGGGCTTATTCAATATGTTTATTGTAATTCCAGAAATAATTGCTGCACTTGGTTTTGGTTGGGTTATGAAAAATATTTTGGGTAATAATGAGTTATCGGCTGTAATGCTTGGTGGTTGCTTGTTAATTATAGCAGGTATTTTAGTTTTATTTGTGAAAGAAAAATAAAATTAACTATTTACTTAAATTCTAAATTATTGAAATGAAAAATTATTTAATACTTTTATTTTTTTTAGTAAGTAACTCAATTCTTAATAGTCAAGTATTAGAAATTACACCAGCCTTCCCTACTGTAAACGATGATATTACCATAATTTACAACGCAGAAGAAGGCAACGGTGCTTTACAAGGTATAAGCCCTATTTATGCTCACGCTGGCTTAATTACAGCTTCAAGCAATTCTCCTACCGATTGGAAATATGTTGTTTCTGATTGGGGTATTGAAAATGATAAAGTTTTAATGCAAGATTTAGGTAACAACCTTCATCAAATTAGCTTCAATATAAAAGAATATTATGGTGTTCCAGATGGCGAAGAAGTATATAAATTAGCTTTTGTGTTTAGAAACGCAAATGGTTCAATTGTAGGTAGAGCAACCGATGGTTCTGATATTTATTATGATGTAGTTACAAATGAAAATGAATTTCAAGCACGATTTTTTAAGCCAGATGATGATTTTATTTTTGTTGAATCCAATGAAACAATAAATATAAAAGCATCTTGTAATCAAAATTCAAATATTTCAATTCTTAAAAATAATATTTCAATTTTTGAAGAAGCAGGAATTAAAGATGCAGAAATTTCGGAAACAGTTACAGACAATTTCAACCAGTTTGAATTTATTGCCAATAATGGAATTGAAGAAATTAGAGATACTTTTTATACACTTTCAGTTCCAGAAGTTGAAGTTGCAGAATTGCCTTATGAACTTGAAGATGGAATAACGTATCTTTCTGAGAACACTGTTTTTTTAAAATTATTTGCTCCTTACAAGAATAATATTTGCGTAATTGGTGATTTTAATAATTGGATTCCAAGCCCTGAATATTTTATGAAACGAACACCAGACGCTTCAACTTGGTGGTTAGAAATTAACAACCTTGAACCACAAAAAAAGTACGCTTTTCAGTATTGGGTAGATGGTGAATTAAAAATTGCCGATCCCTACTCTACCCTAATTGCCGATTCGTGGAATGATAGCCAAATTGATGAAATAATTTATCCAAATCCAGTTCCTACAAGCAACTTTTCTGGTAGAGCTAGCATTATTCAAACAGCACAAGAAAATTATGTTTGGCAAACTACCAATTACACACGCCCAGAAAATAAAGATTTAGTAATCTATGAATTATTAATTCGTGATTTTTTTGAAGAACATAGCTATTTAGCTGTAATGGATAGCCTCGATTATTTACAAAACTTAGGAATAAACGCTATTGAATTAATGCCTGTTTCTGAATTTGAAAATAACGAAAGTTGGGGTTATAATTCTTCTTATCAAATGGCATTGGATAAATATTATGGTACACCTGAACATTTCAAGATGTTTATTGATGAATGTCATAGCAGAGGTATTGCCGTTATAATGGATATTGTTTTTAACCACGCTTATGGGCAAAATCCGTATGCACAATTATGGTGGGATGCTGAAAACAATCAACCTGCAATAAACAATCCATTCTTTAACACATCTTGTCCTCATCCGCCTTTTTGTTGGGGAAACGATTTTGACCATTCTAGCCAAAGAACCAAAGATTATATGGATAAAATTAATCGCTATTGGTTAGAAGAGTTTAAAATTGATGGTTTCCGTTTTGATTTCACAAAAGGAATGACCAATTCAGGTAACGGAGATTTTAACCAAGAACGAATTGATAATTTAAAAAGAATGGCTGATGCGATTTGGGAAACCAATCCGAATGCTTATGTGATTTTAGAGCATTTTGCAGGTAATAACGAAGAAAAAACACTTTCTGATTATGGAATGATGCTTTGGGGAAATATGAGTTATGCCTACCAAGAAGGAGCAATGGGTTATTTGAGTGGTTCAAACTTAGAATACGGTATTTATCAAGCCAGAAATTGGAACAACCCACACTTGGTTACTTATATGGAAAGCCACGATGAAGAACGTATAATGTTCAAAAACTTAGCGTATGGCAACGCTAACGGAAATTACAATATTAAAGAATTACACACTGCTTTAAGACGCTGTGAATTAAATAGTGTTATGTTTTTGGCTCAACCTGGACCAAAAATGATATGGCAATTTGGCGAATTAGGCTACGATATTTCTATTGATTATGAGTGTAGAGTTTGTAACAAACCAATTTTGTGGAATTATTTTGAAGAAAATAATCGTAAGCGTTTGTACCAAGTTTACCAAGCTATGTTGGCATTAAGAAATGAATATGCAGTTTTTAATACAGACAATTTTAGTTGGAATTTATCAGGGGCAAATAAAACCATTCATCTATACCACGAAGATTTTGATGCCGTAATTCTTGGCAATTACGATCTACAAGAGCAAGATTTTGCGCCAAGTTTTTCAAAAATTGGTTGGTGGTATGAATATTTTTCTGGTGATAGTATTTATGTAGATTACCCTTTAGAGTTACCAACTTTTGAAGCTGGAGAATATAGGATTTATACCTCTGAAAAATTAAGTTTACCAACTCCTGAAATAGTTTCTAATATTAATATATTGGATGAGTTACTTGCTGAAGATATTGGCTTAAATATGCAATCAAACTTAGTTAATCAAGAATTAATTTTTGAATTAAACCTATTTGATGCAAAAGATATTAATATTTCAATTTTTAATACTGAAGGAAAAAAAATAAAGCAAATACTTAATAATAAACAATTAGTTAATCTTCAGCAATTTAAAATTAACACTGGTAATATGCCATCAGGAATGTACTATTTATTAATTCAAGCAAATGATAAAATAGGTGCTTTTGAGTTTGTGAAATCATTGTAAATCTGAACAAGTCTTACTTTTAAACTTAAAGATTTATCTTTTTTCTTATTTTTGCTTTCCTATGAAAAAGATAGTTATTCTTTTACTCAGCTTTATAAGTTTTTCCGTTTTCGCTAATGGATATAAAGTTCCGCTTTTGTCGCATAAATACAATGGAATGGGACACGTTGGAACGGCATTATCATTAGATGCTTCAGCTATCTATTTTAATCCAGCAGGATTATCTTTTCTAAAAAGCAATCAAGTAAACTTTGGGGCTTTTGGAACAGATTTAAAATATAATTATTACAATGCTGCAACTGGCTATGAAGTATCAACGATAAATGATATTCAAACACCGTTTCACATTTATGGCTCTTATTGCTTAAAAAATAAATTTGAAAAAGCAACGCTTGGTTTTGGTATTTACACACCTTACGGCTCTACTATTAAATATCCAAAAGAATGGGTTGGAAGGTACATAACAACAGAATTTTCACTTAAAACAATTTTTATTCAACCCACAGTAAGTTATCAATTAAGAGATGATTTAAGTATTGGTTTTGGTCTTATATTTGGTTTAGGTTCTTTTGGGGTTGAACGTGCAATTCCTGTTTCTAATCAAGGAGTTGATGCGTATGCAAATTTAAGCGCTTCAAGTATTGGACTTGGCTTTCAATTTGGAATGATGTACAAACCTAACGATAAGCTAACAGTTGGATTTCGATACAGTTCAAAATCTAAAGTTGGTTCAGACAAAGGTAAAGTTACCTTTACAGATGTTCCTCAATCAGCAAGTTTTTTACTTCCAGAAACTACTTTTTCGGCTGAATTAACCATTCCTCAAGAACTAAGATTTGGATTAGCTTACGAAATTCCAAAATCTAAAACATTAATTTCTGCTGATATTATTTACACAAATTGGCGAGTTTATAAAGAAATTGCCATTGATTTCGTTGAAGAGGTAAACGGAATTGATGTTTTAACTTTAAATAGAAACTATGATTCTGCCCTAACCTATAGAATAGGCATTCAACAAGAACTTTCAGATTGGTTAGTGATTAGAGCAGGAACATTTTTAGATAAAACTGCCGTACCCGATTGTTGTCTTACACCTGAAACACCTGGTTCTGATAAATATGGGTTCACCTTTGGTGTTTCAATTCAGCCTACAAAAAAAATTGGATTAGATTTTTCTTTCCAATATTTTGAAGGTAAGCAAAGAACGAGCAATAATGCACAACACAATCTGTTAGGAACTTACAAAACAAGGGCAATTGCTCCAGGAATGGGTATTTCTATCTTATTATAAAACTTAGTTTATTAAATTTCAAACGTAAAAACTGCGTTACTAACACAAATAATAGCAATGCAATTAAAATATATTTTACCTTTTTTTATCACTTGCTTGTGCCTTACTTCTTGCGAACCAGAAATAAAAGAGAAAGCAGAATTTACAAACGGTTCGTTA
>JAHDDA010000183.1 GCA_020629595.1 Chitinophagales bacterium | reverse complement strand
ATGGGCATTTGAATTATCATTTGGGGCAAATTAGCTATTGTAGAAGACTTTTGGATGATTAAAATAAGTGCACCGTGCATTAAATAATTTAACTTGTGATGTGCAAAATTAAATTCTCAAAAAATATGGTGATTTTTGTAGTGATGGCGATTTATCGCATCATTGGACACGATAAATCGGTGTCCCTACTAGTAACGTATTAAATTTGAAGTTAAACTTTATTTTTAAAAAACTTTTTACACGGTGTAATAAGTGCTAAAAAATAAAAAACCTAAAACTTTGTACAACAAAACACCTGCTTCAAGTCTTAACTATAAAATTTGAATTGAAATTTGGCGTTTAAAGTCTAATATTCTTTCAATCTCATTATCTCAAAGTCTAAGAGAATGAAAAAAACATTTCTATATATAATTGTTGCATTACTATTTGTAAGCAATGCTTGGGCAACCCATAATAGGGCAGGCGAAATTACCTATGTTCACGATCCGTTGCCAAATCAACCACATCGTTTTACATTTGAAATAGTTACCTATACCAAAACTTCAAGCACCGATGCCGATAAAGATTTTCTGACAATGTTTTGGGGAAACAACGATGATTCGAGTGAATTACCAAGAGTTAATGGCAACGGAAATGGCGAAATTGTCCCAAATAGAGATGATATAAAAAAGAATATTTATCGTGGTTCGTATTCTTACCCTGGAGCAAGTACATATTATGTAGTTTCAATGGGCGATCCCAACCGTATTGATAATATTATAAATATTAACGATGGAAACTCTATAAATGTACAGTTTTTCTTGGAAGACACACTGTTTTTAATCAACCCACAATTTTTTGGTTATAACAATTCGCCACAATTATTTCAGCCACCAATAGATAATGGGCAAATTGGCGAAGTTTTTAAACATAACCCCAATGCTTATGATATTGATGGCGATAGTTTGGTATTTGAGTTGGCTGTTCCATTGCAAGCCAGTAATACAAGCGTACCTAATTATGCTTTTCCAGATGAAGTAAATCCAGGAGCCGATAATAATATTTCATTAGACCCAAATACAGGAGAATTTACTTGGGATTCGCCACAAGAACCTGGTGAGTATAATGTTGCTTTTTTAATACGTGAATTTAGAAATGGTATTCAAATAGGTACAATGATACGAGATATGCAAATTTTAATTGAAGATGTGCCAAATACACCACCCGAACTAAGCATTGTAAATGATACTTGTGTTACGGTAGGCGATGTGCTAACTATAAATGTTGAAGCCACCGAATCGGAAGATGCACCTTCATCGGGGCAAATTATTGACCTTTCGGCATTTGGTGGACCATTTGAATTAGAAAGTAGCCCAGCAAGTTTTGCCGTTTTATTAGAAACCATAAACGAAGCCAATGGTATTTTTAATTGGAATATTGTATGCGATCATATTTATTCCGATGAATATATTGTGGTTTTTAAAGCCGAAGATAATTATGTGCATTTAGGCGATCCATTGTCTTTATCAGATTTAGTAACGTGGCTTATTCGGGTTGTGCCACCGCCCATAGAAAATTTAACTTCCGAAGCACAAGCAGGCAAAATAATTTTAGATTGGGGTATTGATGGCGATTACCTTTGTGCTAATTCTGATAAGTTTTTAGGTTTTTCGGTTTGGCGAAAAGCCGCTTGTGATGATGCTGATTTAGAATTGTGTGATAACAATTTAGCTGCACAAGGTTATACTTTATTAGCCGATGATTTAGAAACTTACACTTACACCGATGAAACTCCCGAGCCAGGTATTAATTATGTGTATAGAATTACGGCAACTTTTGCCGATGTAATTACCGAAAATGGCGACCCTTTGAATTTTGCTCAATCGGCGGCTTCTGAAGCTGTTTGCGAATCTTTACCACGTGATTTGCCTACCATTTTAAATGTTAGTGTTGAAAATACCGATGAAACAAACGGAGAAATATTTGTGCGTTGGGCAAAACCAAACCCAGTTGATTTAGATACTTTAATAAATCAACCGCCTTATACTTATGAATTAATGCGTTCTGAAAATGGAACAGATAATTTCCAAACTATTGCCAATTTTACTGCCAATAGTTTTGCCCAAGCCAACGATACTATTTTTAATGATGTTGGTTTAAATACACTTAATTCAGCATATTTTTATAAGATAAAATTTATAACCAATGGTTTTGAATTAGGCGATACACCTGTGGCATCTTCGGTTTTTATAAATACTGCTGGAACAGATAATACCATTACTATTTCGTGGAACGAACAAGTGCCTTGGTTAAATGAAAGCTATATTATTTACAGAAAGTTACCCAATGAAGCAACTTTTGATTCAATTGGCGTAACAAATAATAAAAATTATGTAGATGAAGGCTTAACCAACGGTTTAGAATATTGCTATTATATTGAAAGTTCAGGAACATATAATGCCGATGATTTGCCTTCGCCATTGATTAATTTTTCGCAAGAAAGTTGTGAAATTCCCATAGACACACAAGCACCTTGTAGTCCAGAACTTACCGTTAGCAATGATTGTGATGCCGAAGATACAAGCGAACCATTAACTTATGAAAACAATTTACTTAATTGGACTTTAGCCGATTTTGAATGTGAAGAAGATGCCGTAAGTTTCAATATTTATTATCAAGCACCCGAAAGCGACCAGTTTGAATTAATACAACAAATAAATGATGCAGGTGCAAGAGTATTTTTACACGAAGTACAAGGCAATTTAGCAGGTTGTTATGCTGTTTCGGCAGTTGACTCTTTTAGCAACGAAAGTATCCAAAGTAATATATTTTGCACCGAAAGTTGTCTAATATATGAACTTCCGAACACTTTTACGCCCAATGGCGATGATATGAACGATGTTTATAAACCAATTGAAGGGTTTAGGTTTGTAAATAAAATTGATTTAAACATATTCACAAAATGGGGCTACTTAGTATTTGAAACCAACGATCCAGCTATAAACTGGAATGGCAAAGAACAACGAACACAAAAAGATTTACCAGCAGGAACGTATTATTATACTTGTAGGGTTTTTGCCCTTAATAGCGATGGTTCGGAAACCATAGCACAAGAGTTGAGTGGATATATTCATTTGTTTAGGGAGTAATTTTTGTAAAATGAAAACAGTCTTAATTTCCGATACCCACAGCCAACACCAAAAACTAGAACTGCCTAAAGGTGATATGCTTATTCACGCTGGCGATGTTTCAAAACGTGGAACAGTTGCCGAAGTACACAATTTTTTAGAATGGTTTGCCCGGCAAGATTTTAAGTATAAAATATTTGTGGCAGGCAACCACGATTTTTTCTTTGAAAATGCTTCAAGCGAAGAAATTGAAAAAGCCATTCCTGAAAATGTAATTTACCTCAATGATTCGGGTGTAGAAATTGAAGGCATTAAAATTTGGGGTTCACCCATTCAGCCTTGGTTTTTCGATTGGGCTTTTAACCGCCAACGTGGCGAAGCTATTGCTAAACATTGGGCGTTAATTCCCAACGATACCGATGTTCTAATAACCCACGGTCCACCCTTTGGTATTTTAGACAAAACTGCTCGTAACATAAACGCAGGTTGTGAAGAATTAATGCTAAAAATTGACCAATTACCTAACTTAAAACTGCACGTTTTTGGTCATATCCACGAGGCTTATGGAATACAACAAAAAAACAATACACAATTTGTAAATGCCAGTGTGTTGAATTTAGGCTATCAATTGGTGAATGAGGCGGTGGTTGTGGAGGTTTAGCAATTTGGTCTTATTTTTGAAAAGTAAGATTTAATTATGGCTTTGCAAAAATACTTTTCCCAGAATTTTAGTTTAGATTATCGCTCTTTAGCAGCATTTAGAATGCTTTATGGTTTTCTATTAATTATTGATATTGTAAATAGAGGTATTTACCTAGAGGCACATTATTCCAATAATGGTGTAGTATCTATTGAAATAGCATCTACCTTAAAGCATTATTTGCATTTTTGCCTGCATTTTTTAAGTGGTGAAAGTGGCTTTATAACCTTGCTTTTTTTTCTGCAAATTTTAATGGCATTAATGATTGTAATAGGTTATCGCACAAAATTATTTGTCTTACTTAGCTTTATATTTTTAGTATCTTTGCATTGTAGAAATTCGCTTATTTTAGATAGCGGCGATAATGTACTGAAAGTTATGCTATTTTGGTCAATTTTTATTCCTATTGCTACCAAGTTTTCTTTTGATTCCTTACTTAGAAAGAACAAAAGTACAATTGAGAAAAATACTATTTCAAATATTGGAACTTTTGCCTTTATTCTTCAACTCTTAAGTATTTACATTGTAACAGGCTTTTTAAAAACAGGTGAAAACTGGATTGATGGAACAGCTGTTTATTACACCTTACAATTAGATACTTATACTACTTTTATGGGCGATTGGTTAGGTAAACAAGATTTATTATGTAAATTTCTTAACTACTTAACTTTGTTAATTGAAAAGACCTTTTGGCTATTAATTTTTATTCCATTTAAGTGGCAGTTATTTCGTGTAATTTGTGTTGCTATTTTTATGTTGCTACACATTGGTTTTGCTCTCAATATGCACTTAGGTATATTTCCTTTAATATGCATTTTTGCTTGGGTGGCACTTTTACCACCTTTATTTTGGGATAAGGTTTTAAGGTTTCAAGCGTTTAATAAGCTTATTGCTATTGTTAGAGTAAGAGGAAATAATTGTTTTAAGTTTTTGTTTAGGAAAAGAATAATTGAAAAAAGATACTTTTCAGACTTTAGCCAATCTATAAAATCACAAATTATTGTATGTGTTTTACTGCTAAGTGTTATTGGTTGGAATGCTGCAAAATTGAAATTAATAGATTTGCCTAAATCCATTTCTAACTTTGTTATACTAATGAACTTGAATCAAAGTTGGAGTATGTTTGCCCCACAGCCATACAAGTCAGACGGATGGTATATTGCAAAAGCCATTCGATCAGATGGTTTAGCTATTGATTTATTTACAAATTCCCCCGTTAGTTATTTAAAGCCTAGTGATGTATCTGATACTTATTTAAATCAACGGTGGCGAAAATATTTTACGAATTTATATCAGCCTAAAAATGAAAAATATAGAGGAGCATTGGTTCGATATTTAAGAAATAGGTATGAAAAACAAATAGCCAAAACTGGTGTTTTTATTGAAACTGTTGAGCTAGTATATATGAGAGAGAAGACACTACCCAATTATGAAATTCCTAAGATTGATAAAATAACTCTATGGAAATATTGGAAAGATGAAAAATATAAAACTAATTTTAAATAGAATTTAGGGTACCAATTGGTAAATGAGGCGGTGGTTGTGGAGGCTTTCAATTAGCTCTAACTGGGTTTTGAACCCTGTCAGAGCTAAAAAAAGAAATATAGTTAGATTAGAAAATACAATGTTTTTTAAGCAACAATGGCTTCTTCCTTCCTCCCACTAACAAACCAAAACCCTATATAACCCAACAAGCTCAACAACAAAATTGCTGAACAAATTAGCGAAATGGTTTTGCCAGTATAATAAGAAGTAGGGAAAAACTTAA
>JAHDDA010000182.1:1630-5656 GCA_020629595.1 Chitinophagales bacterium | reverse complement strand
TCCAAAACAATCGTATTGTTATCACGTAGTTGGTCCTAAAGTTGAAAAGTTTAAGCAATTATTTAAGGAGAAACTAAAAACTAATTAACAAAATTTAAAACGTGTTTTGTTGTACCGTTTATAGGAATTTCATCAGCAGTTGTACTGTTATTACCATTCATTCGGTTTATAAATACAACGTTTTAAAGGCTAATCTAATTTTTAATGCTTTTTATTACTTACGGAATAAAATTTATCAAGAAATATTTCGAGTGGTGTAGTTACCTTCGACTGGTTTCTGTATTTATTCTAAGTTTAACTTTTCAATTAAATGCTCAAGAAGCACAAGAAATAAACCTTGAAACAGATACGATTGGTACAGGTGAAGAGTCTCAAACATTAAAACCAATGTATAAAAGTGCTTTGAAGAAGGCATTTCACTCTACTTTACTTCCAAGTTGGGGGCAAATTAACAACAAACAAACTTGGAAAGCCGGAATTTTCATTCCTACAATTATAGGAGGCTTTACTTTAGGAATTTCGCAAAATAGAAAATTTCAACAGTATAAAACAGCAAATAATTTGCGAAATGCAGGAGAAAGTAGTGATGAGTATTTTGGTGTATTGACAGATTTTGAGTTATCTGATAAATTAAACACCTCTAAAAAAAGAAGAAATCTTGGATATGCTTTGGCTGGAACAACTTATGGTATTCAAATATTAGATGCTTATGTTTTTTCAATCATCCAAGAAAAAAAACAATCACACTCACCCTCAAAAGCTGCTTATTACTCTGCAATGTTACCGGGTTTAGGGCAAATATATAATCGTAAATTCTGGAAGTTACCAATTGTTTATGGAGCATTAGGAATTTCTACGTATTTCATTATTGATAATACCCAAAAACACAATGCTTTTAAAAAGGCTTATATAAATTTTGGTGTTGAGGGTTTTGAACCAGAAGAAATAACGCTTGGATTTACACAAGCAGGTTTGTTAAATGCTCGTCAGGTGTATTTGCGCAATGTTGAAGTAGCTTGGATTGTAACTGGTGCTTTGTATGTTGCAAACATTTTAGATGCAGTTGTAGATGCCCATCTTTTCGATTTTGATGTTTCAGATGATTTAAGCATTAAAACTCAACCATTAATTACCCCCGATGGCATTATAGGTTCAAGTATTGTTTTAAAGTTTTAAATAAGAATCATTTCAAGATAATTTCTTCTTGACTCAATGGCATTTTACCATCTAAAGCAAAGATTAACTCTTTTTTACAGCCTAATCCATCGTTACAATAAATTACTTCTAAAAAATCAACAGATCTATTGTTTATCATAACCGTAAAATTGGTCATTTTTTCGTAAGTGCTTTCAAATTCATAAACAAAGCCAGCAGGAATTTCCAGTTCAATACTTTCAATAATCATATCTTTTGTTTTGAAGTAGTTTTCAAAAGAATCAAAATCAGTATCGTATTCTACATTGTTAATTCTAGCGTAAATAACACCACATCTTGCACCTTCTAAAACTACGTTCCAGTTGGTTTTAATATTGGTTTCAATTTTACAAGCAGTTTTGTTGTCAAAACTTAAATGAACAAGCCCTTCTCTGAAAGCAGAACCATAAAAATTGGATAAACCTTTAACAATATCTCCATTTTCATCTTCACGCCAATCAAAAACCTCTTGTTTCCAAATTATCTCATTATTAGGAGCAAACGCTTGTCTCCAATCACTTACATTGTGCAATGCATCGGCTTCAATAACAATTCTATTTATTAACTGAATGAAATCAATTGTGCCAATCACAAAATTTTCATCAAAGTTATTTTTTTCATTTTCTGAATATAAGTAATTACCAAAACTTAAATTGCAGAATAAAAAAATGATAAAGAATAAGGAACTTAGTGGTTTTTTCATGTCGAATAAATTAATAAGCTGTAGCCATAGCATCTACTTCTTGTTTATAATCTCTAAAAGCCCTAAAAATAGCAGAAGCCATATAGTCTTGACCTTGATCACTTGCCAAAAAGCGTTCTTCTTTACTATTAGTTAAAAAGCCAGTTTCAATTAAAACACTAGGCATTGTAGTTTTGTATAATACCAAAAAACCAGCTTGTTTTACACCTCTGCTATGTCTTCCCACTCTGTTTTCAAATTGGTTTTCAACTTTAGAGGCGAAATAGGAACTAAGTTCAATATTTGCATTTTGAAACAAAGACAAGGCAATGTAAGAAGATGGATCTTTTGGGTCAAAGCCATCATATTGAGTGGCGTAATTATCTTCAAATTCAATTACCGAATTTTCTCTTTTCGCCACTTCCAAATTTGCATCGGTTTTATGTAAACCCATTACAAATGTTTCTGTGCCGTAAACGCTACCACCCTTGGGTTGTGCGTTGGCGTGAATAGAAATAAACAAATCGGCATTAGCATCGTTTGCAATTTTAGCTCTTTGATTTAATTCTACAAAGTAATCTTTATCACGTGTATAAATAACTTCTACATCGGGTAAGTATTGATTTATGTAATTACCCAGCTTCTTAGCTACATTAAGTGCAACTTCTTTTTCAGAAATAATTTTCCCTAAACAACCAGGATCTTTGCCTCCATGCCCAGCATCAATTACCACTCTTTTAAGTTTTCCTTCGTTATTATAAGGAAAATTTAACATACTAGTACATAAGAATAATACTAATATTGTAGTTAAAATCGTACAAAATTTATTCATTTGTAAATTGTTTCCGTAGTTTAATTTCAAAAATAAAATTTAAAGAAAATACCTTGCCGAAAAGCGTTAAAATATTGCTAGTTTGTGTGTGTTTTGTTAGCTCTTTGTTTATAAAGGCACAAAGTTTTCCACAAACCGAGAAATCTGACAGTACAAGTATTCCTTTAAAGCAAGATTTTAAATTAGTAAAGGACTCACTTAAAAATGACACTTTACAAAATATTTTAAACAACTCGGCTATTGATACAACAACTCAGACTAATAAAACACCCGAAGTTTTAATTTCAGTAGATGCTTTAGATAAATCTGTTGAATACAATGCAAAAGACACCATCATTTATGATATTCCAAATAAAAAGGTGTATTTATATGGTTCGGCTTATGTTATTCAAGATAAAATGAAAATGGAAGCAGGTTATATTGAATTTGATTTTAATACCAAAGAAGTTAAAGCTACTGGAATAAACGATTCTTTAGGAAATTTAATTCAAACACCTATTTTTACCGACAATGGAACAGAATTTAGAGCAGATACAATGCGGTACAATTTTGAAAGTAAAAGAGGTAAAATAAATCAACTACTTACGCAAGAAGGCGAGGGATTTTTGAAAGCAGAAAGAGTAAAAAAAGGCGATGATGATTCGCTTTTTGGTGCAGATGCACATTACACAACTTGTAATCACGAATGTCCACATTTTAAAATTCAATCGAAAAAAGTTAAGGTTATAAATAAAAAATTAATTGTTACTGGACCAGCTAATTTAGTAATTTCTGATGTACCAACGCCTTTATTTTTACCTTTCGGAATTTTTCCAATTCAAGAGGGTAGGCGATCGGGAATAATTTTACCCAAATATGGAGAAGCAGGTGACCAAGGTTTTTATTTACGAGACGGAGGTTTTTATTTTGGTTTAAGCCCTTATTTTGATTTAGCATTACGAGGCGATATTTATTCAAGAGGAAGATGGCGGGTAAATGCCGCTTCACAATATAAAAAACGCTACAAATATTCAGGAAGATTTAACCTTAGTTATGGAAAATCTCCAAATGGCGACAGAATTACAGATAATTTTATTGTTTCAGATGATTTAAGAATACAATGGAGCCACACACAAGATGCAAAAGCACATCCGTATCGAAATTTTTCGGCTTCGGTAAATGCAGCAACCTCTAGCTATAACAATAACTTTGTTGGAAACAATATAGAAGATTTAAGGAATAATTCTTTACAGTCTTCTATCAATATTAGTCGTACTTTTCCTGGCACACCTTTTAGTGTTTCAATGAGCCTTGGGCATAGCCAAAATAATACTAGCCG
>JAHDDA010000182.1:0-1530 GCA_020629595.1 Chitinophagales bacterium | reverse complement strand
TATAATCAAACACTAAAAGATACCATAAACCAGTTTAGAGCAGCTCGTTTTTTTAGTGGTGGATTTAGTATGAATACACGAATTTATGGAATGTTTAATATCAACAAAGGAAAAATAAAGGCTTTCAGACACGTAATGTCTCCATCTTTAAATTTTACCGCACGCCCAGATTTTGGAACGCCCTTTTGGAACTATTACGAAAACTTATATGATGAAAATGGTGAAATAGTTGATAGATATTCAATTTTTGAAGAAGTTATTTATGACCGCCCACCCGATGGTTTATCGGCATTAGTAAGTTTAAATATTGGTAACAATGTTGAAATGAAAATACGTACACCAAAAGATACTGCTGAAACAGAAAAGAAAATTAAAATTTTTGAATCACTTAACTTTTCTGGATTTGGTTATGACTTTGCAAGGGATAGCCTTAATTGGAATAACTTTTCGATAAACGCAGCTACCACTTTATTCAGAAAAATTAGATTGAACTTTACTTCGAGTTATGAGCCTTACCAAAGAATTGAAGGAAGCACAGTAAATAAACTTTTGTGGACGGAAGAAAGAAAAATTGCCAGTTTAAGAAATGCTACTCTTAGGGTTTCGGGTTCTTTCGATGCTAAAAAGAAAAATAAAGAACCCAATGAAGTAAGAGGAACGGAAGAAGAACGGCAAGATATATTGTTCTTTTTAAGTGATTATGCCGATTTTAATATTCCGTTCAAGTTTAGTTGGTCTTATAATTTAAGTTTTAATAAGATTTATAATGCAGTTCAACAACAAGATATTGTCAATAAATCTCAGCGATTAGATTTTGGTATAGAAACCAATTTAACAGAAAAATGGCGTGTAAACCTTAGAGGTGGATATGATTTTGAACAAAGAAAAATTGCTATTGCCTCTTTAGATGTTTACAGAGATTTGCATTGCTGGGAAATGAGCTTTAATTGGATTCCTTCAGGAACGTGGAAAAGATACGAATTTCAATTAAATGTGCGTTCTTCTATACTTCAAGACTTAAAACTTACTAGAACTCGCCAACAAATTGATAACTTTGATTTTTAAAATTTAGATATGAAAAACGTAATATGCTTTTTTTTAATTTCAATACTTCTTTTTTCTTGTAGAGATAAATGTGAAGACATTGTTTGCTTAAATAGTGGCTTTTGCGTTGAAGGCGTTTGCGATTGTCTTGTTGGTTATGAAGGAGACGATTGTAGTGAATTTACAAGAGATAAGCTGTTGGGTAATTTTACCATTATTTCTGAATGTATTGGTGATGAACCTTCTACAAATGAGTGGGGAATAAGTGCTTCTGCTAACGGACATAACGAAATATTAATCAATAATTTTCATTTGCCAGCAGTAAATTTATTAGCAACTATTACAAGCCCAAATTCTTTTGAAATAGTAGATCAATTTATTCCTACTGTTTTAGGAATTACCGTAAATGGTAATGGCACAATCTTAATGGATGGTTCGTTTACAATGAATTATACTTTGGAATATGATAGCATTTTAGAAGAAGTA
>JAHDDA010000181.1:3820-5680 GCA_020629595.1 Chitinophagales bacterium | reverse complement strand
AGGTGAAAAAACATTTTTAGAATTAGATAAAACCTTTAATAAAAAAGTAATAAAAGAACAAAGTGAATTACTTAAGATTTCTTTACCTAAAGAAAGCGGAAAATCGTTTGATATAAATTTAAAAAAAGTAAACCTATTTAGTCAAGACCAAATAAACAATCGACAAACCTCAGAAATTGGTGTTTTTTATTGGGGTACTATCGAAGGTAATGAAACCGCTTTTGCAACAATTAGCATTTTCAAAAATGAAATTATTGGATTGATTTTCACTGAAAATGGCACTTATAATTTAGGAAAAATAAAAAATTCAGAAGAGTATATTTTATACAATGATAATGACTTGATTGAGCAACCAAATCATACTTGTGGGTATCAGTTTCAAAAAGAAACATTAGAAGCACAACGAAATGAAGCAATGTTAAAAGCTCAAGCAGGCACAGTAAACCCTGATAATTGTGTTAGACTTCATTTTAACTTAGAATATGGTTTTTACGAATATTTTGGAACAGTAGCCGATACCGAAAATTTTATCACTGGCTTTTTTAATGCCGTTGCCCTGTTGTATGCCAACGAACACGTAAATGTAACTTTAGAGCATATTTCAATCAAAAACCCTGATGGGACAGCATTTTCAGGTTCAATAACTAACCAAGCCGATATTTTGTGTAATTTAGATTATGCTCCTAACAGTGGAGGAGGTGGAATTGCCTACGGAACGCTTTGTAGTAATAATCCTGCAAATGATAACAATGTAGGACCTGAAAATTACGGAACTTTCCCAAATTACAATGCTGCCGTTGGAACTGTGGCTCACGAGGTTGGGCATAACTTAGGTTCGCCACATACACACGATTGTTTTTGGAATGGAAACAGAACTCAAATTGATGACTGTGGTAATATGAACCCAACTTTTTCTCAAAATTGTTTCGATCCATATAATGTGGTGCAAGCACCAGGAAGTAATATTATGAGTTATTGCGGCTACGATTTTGTTTATGGTTTCGGAACACAGCCTGCCGACTTAATTCGTCATACTGTTTATACCTCAGAATGTTTAAGTCCTTGTGGTTTAGATTGTATTGATGGTAATACAAATAATGTTTGCGATGTTGATGAATGTTATCCTAATCCTATTGTTTGCCGTCATTTCGTTTCTGGTATTGGAATGTTAGGAACACCTGGCGATACTGGTGAAGTTTGTGATGTAATTATTCAAGCTGGCGAAACAGTGAAGTTTGAACCATTAGTACCAAACGGAACATATAATTGGACTGGTCCAAATGGATTTACTGCACCATTTAAAAATATAAATGCTACCGATGAAGGAAGCTATACTTTAACTTACGATGATGGAACTTGTACATACACCAAAGAATTTACAGTAATCTTTAATCCGTGTAACCTCAATCCTATTGAATGTTCAACTAATGTCGCAAATCAAGGTTTTACTACCGATTGTAATGTTGGTTTTCTTACAGGTCAATCAGTACAATTACATCCAGATAATAATGGAACTGGTGGAAGTTGGTCTTGGAATGGACCAAATGGATTTACCGCAAACACAAAAGATATTACCATTAATGAACAAGGAAAATATTTTGTTACTTACATAGAGGGAACTTGTGCAGAATCAAAAGAAATGAATATTGTGGAATGTGTAGATGCTGAAATGACTTCACATTACCACTCAGGAGGATGGTTTCAAGCTGATACAGTTAACATAGCCTCAGGAGAATCTATTTTGTTAGGTAGTAGAATTGATGACACTTTTATTAGTGCAGATATTCCAGGCATTTGGTATTGGACTGGTCCAAACAATTACAGTTATGACGGTTATTCAGATGCAACCGTTAGCGATCC
>JAHDDA010000181.1:0-3720 GCA_020629595.1 Chitinophagales bacterium | reverse complement strand
GCAAATGTTATGCTCGAAGGTTTTTTACAAGCCAATGGCGAAATGACACAAGAAGCGAAAAGCCTAAATTTAATTCCTTTGCAACAACCATTTAATTCTGCCCCTTGGAATTATAATGGAATGGAATCTTTAACAAACATTCCAACAGATATGGTTGACTGGGTTTTGATAAATGCAAGAGATACAAACGGTGATATAATAGGAACTCAAGCTGCTGTTTTGTACAAAGATGGTACAGTAAAACAAATTGACGATTCTCCAGTAATCAAATTTGCACTTTCTGCTCCAAGTGTAGCATATATAAGCATACATCACAAATCGCATTTAGCAGTAGTTACCAATGCCAATGGAGTTATATCGGGTTCTGATTTTATAATATTAAATATTTTAGATAATCCAGAAAACCCAGGAAACTTTATTCCAAACTTAAATTTCACTTTTGATTCAGTAGCATTAGGCGTTGACCAAATAAAAATGGTAAACGGAGTTCGTTGTGCTATTTCTGGTGATTTCGACTGTAACGGACTTATTAACAACCTTGATTTTAATATTTGGGAGCAAAATAACTCAGCAGTTCACTACTACCTTAATCAAGATGCTGATGGAAATGGCTTAATCAATAATTTGGATTACAACCTTTGGGATATCAATAAAAGTAAGGTTGGGAATCCTATAATTCAGAATTAAAAAATATTATTAAACAAGATAAAAAATATAGCTTATGAAACCTCCAATTTTTACTAAACTACTCTCAGTTATTGCTTTTTTTATACTTAGTTATGGTTTAAATGCTCAAACCATAATAAAACCAACTTTCGATACGTATTCGGAGTTTAAAAGCCCCAATGATAATTTTGGGAACAAAGAATTTTTAAGATTTAGATCCAACAGTACTGAAAAACCTGATGTTGAGCGGTATGTTTATTTAGAGTTTGATGTTTCTAACTTAGAAGAATTGCAAGGCGAAGTAATTTTAGAGTTACACAGAACTAAAGAACGAACAAATACAAATATTCAAGTACAAGCATTTTCTGATGAAAATTTTAATGAAAATAGCTTAACATGGAATAATCAACCGCAAGAAGACGCTCTTTATCCTATTTATTTTGGAAGAGAAACCACCAATAATTCAATTAAATTTGATATTACCAATTGGGCAAACTATATGATTGTTGCCGGTAAACCTTTACAATTAAAAGTATCGACAAACACTTTTGATAAATTAGAATACATTGCCTCAAAAGAACACTCAGATACAAGTAAACATCCTGTTTTAAAGTGTTATACTGAAAAAACTGAAAATCTTCCAATAATTAAAAAACAATCGCCTGTTAAAACAGATATGGTAAAGTTAATTAAGCGAGGAAAACTAAAGTACACACTTGACGATCGTAAAAACAGAATCATTGACTTTGGAATGGTTGGCTATCATCAAGGCTTGAAACCATTGCCAAAAGTAAATAAGAACATTGTAGAAATAACACCAAAATCAGGTGACAGAACAGCCGATATTCAAGCAGTAATTAACCAAGTTTCTAACTTTGAGCAAGATGCTAACGGACACCGTGGTGTAGTTTTGTTAAAAAAAGGCTATTATGAGATTAATGGAGAATTATTTATAAAAGAATCTGGTGTAATAGTTCGAGGCGAAGGCAACCAAAATGAAACTAATGGTACAATGATTTTTAATAAAACCACCAATGGAAAAGCCATTTCTTTAACCATTGATGGACAAGAAGAATTTACTGTTAAAGGTGATATTTTTAATGTCGAAAATTATTATGTTCCAATTGGAACAAAAGAAATAAAGGTGCAAAACAACCACAATTTTCAAGTAGGCGATGCCATTTTAATTACTCGTATTCCAAACGAAGCTTGGATTTCACTTTTAGGTATGGATAAGTTAGAAGACGAATGTGGTGCAGATAAGCACGGAAACTGGACACCAGAAAAATATACCGTTGCATCTCAATTTAATATTTTAGACGTTTGCGATAATACATTAATGTTAGATACGCCAATTGTTGACCCAATAGATCCAGAATATGCCACAGCTACGGTTCAAAAGTACGACTGGGCAGGTATAACAGAATGTGGGGTTGAAAATATTCGCTTTGAATCGTCTTTTACAGGTGAATTTGACGAAAATCACGCAAAAAGAGCCATTTTATTAAAGCAATGTAAAGATTGCTGGGTAACAGATGTTAAAGCTAAAAACTTTGGAAATAACCTTGTTAAAGTAGAAAATGCTTACCAAGTTACAGTTGATGGTTGCGAAATGGAAGATTATAAATCACAAATTAAAGGTGGTCGTAGATACGGATTTAGTATTAGTAAAAGTAAATTGGTTATCGTTAAAAACAGTAAATCAAACAACGGCAGACACGATTTTAACCTAAACTCAAAAACACAAGGACCAAACGTAATGTACAACTGTACAGTTACCAATGCTAATTCTGATAGCGGACCTCACGCTCGTTGGTCAACAGGTATTTTGTGGGAAAGTGTAAAAACCAACAATAAAATAAACGTTCAAAACAGAAAATGTTCAGGTTCGGGACACGGCTGGGCAGGAAGCCAGCATTACCTTTGGAATTGTGAAGCTGGTGTAGAATTTATTTTCCACGACCCACCAAAAGATCACACAAATGTAGCAATTGGCTGTACAGGAAAATTCACAAATGTAGGAATGAGTACTCAACCTTTAGGTTATATAGAAAAAGAAAACGAACCAGTTAAATTTAGTTTGTACGTTCAACAAGCAATGGAACACCAAGAACGTATGAAAAATCATACACCTTCTTGTTCTAATAACGGGAGTTTAAGATTGGCTTCCAAAGCTCGTTTAGAAGGTTTTATGGTAAATGATAAAATGTCTAACGAATTAAATATGCTAAATTTACTTCCAAATGAACAGCCGTTTTCAGTAGAACCTTGGTATTACGAAGGAAGCGAATATGTAGAGAATTTTGATGCCAATATTGTAGACTGGGTTTTAATTTCTTTATATGATTCGGAAAAAAATATAATTACTCAAAAAGCGGCATTAATTAATCAAAATGATGAAATTGTATCACACACAGGTAGCACAGAATTAGATTTTAATGTTGAGAATGAAAATATTGCCTACATTTCTTTACATCATAAATCGCATTTGGCAGTTGTAGCAAAAATTGAGGGCAATAATATTACCGTTGATTTTACAGAAGAAGGTGTAGTTGATGGTTACAACCAAACACACAATGCAGGTGGAAAACAAGCCCTAATTGTAGGTGATTATGATAATAATGGTTTGATTAACAATATAGATTATAATATTTGGATGAATAATGGAGTAGAAGTAAATACCTACTTACAACACGATGCCGATGGAAACGGAATCATCAACAACTTAGATTTTAATCTTTGGGATGGAAATAAAAGTAAATTGGGAAATCCAATAATTCAGGAGTAGTAAATATTGAAACATAAACTTTTTGTAAGCGTTAAATCTATAAACTATAATAAGTGTTTTGCTATATGTTATACTCAGTATATAGTAAAATACTTTTTTAATGAAAACAACTATGAAACTTCAATTCCTTACTCTTTTAATATTCATTCAATTCTACAGTTTTGCCCAAACCGAGCAAGAAGCAAATCAAAAAATTACGGAACTCAATACATTAATTAGGGTCTACTCAGAAATGCTGAAACGCCTGTGATATAGGTGTTTAATCC
>JAHDDA010000180.1 GCA_020629595.1 Chitinophagales bacterium | reverse complement strand
ATTGAATTAAACCTTCATATATAGGTTTAGTCTAATATTGATTGCCTTCTAAAATAAATCATTCGTTATGAAAATATTTTTTACATTTTTATCCCTTTTTTCTACAGTATTAATAAATGCACAAATAGCTCCTGAACCGCCCTACACAACTTGCAATGGACATACGGCAGGTTCGCATATTCCCGCAGGAATTGTTCCTACTGAAAATGGAACTTATGTTATGTATGAAGATGGAAGTAATGCTTCACTTTTTGAACAAACAGCCACAGGAGGTTCTTTAGATAATGATGTTTTTATTTTTGATGTATTTCGTTTTAATGAAGATGGTTCGCCATTAGATACCATTTTTTTATATTCAGAAAATTATGAAATAGACCCAGTTGCTTTAGAACTTTCTAATGGAGATTATCTCAATGCTTACTCACTTACTTACGATTCTGAAGTTATTGAAGATATTTTGAAAGCATTTGAGGGAATATGTGAAGTAATCACAACAGTTAATGGTGATAACCCTTGCGAAACTATTCAGAATATAATAGATGATGGAGTTGTGGATTCATTTGATGAAGTATTTGAGTTTATTAGCGATCTTTATGGTGAAGCTCATAGTGTGGAAAAAGTAATTTATAATCTAGATACTTTAAACCAAATTATTACAGCACTAACTCCAACAATAGGGTTAGAAGAAGGTACAAATATATGCTTTGCCTATGATGGATTAACAAAAATTGAAATTAAAAATAGCCCTTATATTTTAGTAGATTATACCGATAAAGTAGCTGCAAGCTATAATACCTATGCTAATAAAAATGATGAAACGATTACAAGTATTCAAAACCTTAGCGAAACTGTAAAGCTAAATGTACAACCCAATCCAGCTTCAAATTTTGTGAATATAGCCATACAACAGGCTAACGAAAATATGAATTTATCAGTGTTCGATTTATTAGGTAATTTAGTACACAATGAACAAATTCCCAAAGGCAAAGAAAATATGGAAATAAATGTTCAAACGTGGAATAAAGGTGTTTTCTTCTTGCAAGTGAAAGGGGAAAATGGCTCTGTTGCTTTTTCCAAGTTAATTATAAATTGATAAGAAACCGTTGATTCCAATTAAAAGTATATGTAATAGAGGATTAAATTTTGTGTTTCAGAAAACTGTTTATTACATTTGGCAGTGACTCAAATGCTATGCTATGAAAGTTTTGGTTAGGAGACTGTGCGTCCCAGACCAAAACAGGTGTTTTCCTCTGCTGTGTCTCCTGACCAGCAGGTATTTAACTGAAATTTACTGATTTTTTATCAAAATAACTTTCACTTTACTTCTGCCTCACCGCCTTACATTTTAAAGCAAGACTTCGATAGCTCGTTTGCGAAAGCGTTGGCTGAACACTCCTCAATTAGAAACTGAAATTATACGGTCAGTAAGCTTGTCGAACTGACTTTACACTAACTTTAGTAACAAGGTCTATTAAAAACGTAGATTTTTTTTTCAACTCAATACAATAATAAAACTGTAATTTCAGTTTTATAACTGAAAAATGCGTTTTGTAACGTATTTTTAAGTTATATTTGAAAAAAATTCAAATCCAATGAGTGAATTAACCAAAGTAGAAGAACAAATAATGAAAATTATTTGGGAAATGAGAGGCGGTTTTGTCAAAGAATTTATAGAAAAATTACCAGAACCTAAACCACCTTATAACACCATTTCTTCGGTAGTACGCATTCTAGAAAAAAAGGGATTTGTAAACCACAAAGCCTATGGTAGAACGCACCAGTATTTTCCAATTATAACAGAAAATGAATACCGAAAATTTATCACTACAAGTTTGTTAAGAAAATACTTTTCGGGTTCACCAAAACAATTAGTTTCTTTTTTCGCCAAAGAAGAAAAAATTGATGCCAATGAATTATCAGAGATTATTGCCGAGATAGAAAAACTTAAAAACGAATAGTTATGCTTAGTTTTCAATATTTATTACAAGTAAACTGTTGTTTGACAATATTTTGGTTAGTTTACCATTTTATACTTCGTGAAACAACATTTTTTAAACTCAACAGAACGTATTTAATTATTAGTATTTTACTTTCATTTGCATTTCCTGTTATTGAATTTAAGACCGATATTGCTCCAATTCAATTGCTTTCGGCACAATTACCAGAAGTAATTGTTAGCTCAAATTTCACTAATACCGTTTCCAATACATACAATTGGTTTTTGGTGTTTTATGTTATAGGTAGTTTACTTGTATTAGGGGCTTTTATTGCTGAAATAGTAAAAATATCGCTTCTTAAAAGTAATTCAAGATCGGAAAATAATGGTAAATATGCTATTTTTTATACTAAAGAAAACCTACCAACTTTTTCTTTTGGTAAAAGCATTTTTGTTCCTGAAAATTGGCAAATTTCAGCCAATGAACAACAACAAATACTAAAACATGAGCAAGCGCATATTAGACAAAAACACACCTGGGATATTGTCTTTATTCAGTTGGTAAAAATGGTAATTTGGTTCAATCCTTTTGTGTATTTATATGAAAAAGCTATTAAAAATAACCACGAATTTTTAGCCGATGAAGCTACTTTAAAAACAATAAATAAATACGCTTATGCTTACAGCCTTGTTGCCAATGTAAGAATGCAAAATCAATATAATTTAACCCATAAATTTTCAAATAAATCACAATTAAAACAAAGAATTATGATGATTTCAAAGCAAAAAACAAACCGACTTGAACTAAGTCGTTACTTAAGTTTTCTACTTGCTTGTGTGGTGCTTTTTAGTATTTTTTCTTGTACTGAAGAAATAACTAGCAATGCAAATGATAAAAGCTATAGTATTTATGAAACTGAAGATGATGTTTTCACAATAGTTGAAATAATGCCAGAATATCCCGATGGTCAAATGAAGATGTTAGAATACTTAGGAGCAAATATTCAATATCCCGCAACATCAAGAGATGCAGGTGTAGAAGGCAGAAACGTAGTCGCATTTATAGTAGAAAAAGATGGCTCTATAACCAATGCCAAAATTGTAAGATCTTTAGATGAAGCAACCGATGCCGAATCATTGCGAGTGGTAAATGCTATGCCCAATTGGATTCCAGGAAAACAAAAAGGCGAAAATGTTAGAGTTGCGTTTAATTTACCAATTCGCTACAAATTGGAATAAGGCAATCAATTTTGAATGAAAAATAAAATCTACTCCCCATCAAATCACAAAATCAAAAATGTATCGTTGTAACTTCGCACTGTAAAACTGAAAAAAGCGAAAAATGCAAAAATTGATTCTAATTGTAAGTTTTTTACTTATCTCATTTTCCATTGAAGCCCAAAAAACACCTCAACCTTATTTTCAGCAAGAAGTAAATTACGATATTCAGGTAACGCTAAACGATATTGAACATACTTTGGAAGGTAAAATTGAAATGGAATACACCAATAATTCGCCCAGCGATTTAGATTTTATTTACCTACACCTTTGGCCCAATGCCTATAAAAATACCGAAACAGCTTTTGCCAAACAACAAGTAGAAAACGGCGATACCGATTTTTATTTTTCTCGCCCTTCGGAACGTGGTTATATAGATAATTTGAATTTTACAGTTGATGATAAAGAACTGACTTTTAAATATGAAGCCACCGATTATGGTAAGTTAATGTTGGATAAACCTTTAAAAAGTGGTGAAACCATTACCATAAAAACACCTTTTATGGTTAAAATTCCTAAGAGTTTTTCTCGTTTAGGACACGTAGATCAGAGTTACCAAATAACACAATGGTATCCAAAACCAGCTGTTTACGATCGTGATGGTTGGCACCCAATGAGTTATTTAGATCAAGGAGAATTTTATGCCGAGTTTGGTTGTTTTGATGTTAAAATTACGCTTCCTAAAAATTATATTGTAGGAGCAACTGGCGATTTGCAAAACCAAGAAGAAATTGATTTTCTGAATAAAAAAGCAACAGAAACAGCTAAGAAAACGAGCTTTGAAGACATTGAAAACCCTGAAATGCCTTTGAGTAGCCCAGTTTTTAAAACCCTTGAATACAAACAATGCAATGTTATTGATTTTGCTTGGTTTGCCGATAAGCGTTTTCACGTTTTAAAAGGTGAAGCCAAATTGCAATCGGGCAGAACGGTTGATTTGTGGACAATGTTTACCGATACCGAAAGTAACCTTTGGGCAAAAAGCATTGAGTACATTCACGATGGTTTGGTGTTTTATTCTGAAAAAGTGGGCGAATATCCATTTAACCAATGTACCGCCGTACAAAGTGCCTTGAGTGCTGGAGCAGGAATGGAATATCCGCAAGTTACCGTTATTGGCGAATCTGGAACAGCCGAAGCACTGGAAGATGTAATTGTTCACGAGGTGGGACACAATTGGTTTCAGGCACAATTGGCAACTAATGAACGTGATTACCCATTTATGGATGAAGGTTACAATACTTATTACGACCAGCGTTATAAGCGTGAAAAATACCCAGATAAAAAGTTTCAATTACCTTTAAAATGGTTGTTAAATCCAAGCGAAATGCCTGCTCGTGATGTTTGGGAATTGGCGTATAATTTCCAATCGCATAAATGTAAAGACCAAGCTTGTGGTTTGCGTTCTGAAGATTTTACCAATATAAATTACGGAGCAATGGTTTATACCAAAACGGGTATTGCCCTTGATTATTTAGCTGCTTATTTAGGACAAGAAAAATTCGATAACATTATGCAAGAAATTTATAAGCGTTGGGAATTTAAGCATCCGCAACCCGAAGATTTTGAACGTATGTTTGGGCAACTTTCGTTGAAAAACTTAGATTGGTTTTTTCAAGATTTAATAAAAACAACCAAAAAAGTTGATTACCAAATGTTTAAAGTAGAAGCCAATGCAGAAAAAATTGGCGATGATAGTTTTCATAAAGTAATGGTGTTAAATCACCCCGATAATATTGCGGGTCCGTTTAGCATTTCGGCAATTAAAGATGGCGAAAAAGTAGAAAAAATTTGGTACGATGGTTTTACAGGAAACGAAAAAGTATTGTTTCCAGCTATTGAATACGATAAATTGGTAATAGACCACGACCACCAATTGCCCGAATACAACCGTAAAAATAACAGCATAAAAGCCAAAGGTTTATTGAAAAAAGTTGAGCCTTTGAAATTGCGATTATTACCCAATTTAGAAAATGCCGATAAAACACAAGTTTACCTAACACCCGCTTTGGCATTTAATGCCTACGATGGTTTTCAGTTGGGCTTGGCAACTTACAACAACTTAATTCCAGCACCAAAATTTGAATATGCTTTGGCAGGAATGTATGGTTTTAAATCGAAGATAATGACTGGCGTGGGAGAATTGGCGTACAACCATAGACCACGATTAGGAAAAATTGCCTTAATCCGCCCTGCGTTTAACTTTTCAACTTTTACAGATGGCGAATATTTTATAAAACAATCGAATCCACCGGCAGAAGGTGAAATAGGTAGAGAATTATTTACGCTTGAAGAAAATGGCTTTAGATACACCCGTTTAGCACCGCAAATTCGTGTTGAGTTTAGACCAGAAAGTATGCGTTCTAAGCAAAAACACGCTATTACTTTTAAGCACATAAACCTAATAAAACAAGATAAAACTACTGATTTTAATTTTCCTGATGTTGGCGAAGAGGTACTTTTCCCAATTCAGTTTAATGAATATGATACACCACGAGC
>JAHDDA010000179.1 GCA_020629595.1 Chitinophagales bacterium | reverse complement strand
CAATTGCTGGTTTCCCATTATCGCCTCCTTCTCTTATACCCATCACCAACGGAATTTCTGCCAATAAAGGTAAATTGTATTTTCGAGCAATTCTTTCTCCTCCACCTTTTCCAAAAATATGATATCTATTATTAGGCAACTCTACAGGAGTAAACCAAGCCATATTTTCAATTATACCTAATACTGGCACATTAATTTTAGGATGCTTAAACATAGCTATTGCCTTATTTACATCATCTAAAGCAACATCTTGTGGTGTTGTTACAACCACAGCACCTGTTACTGGTACTGTTTGGGCTAAAGTCAACTGAATATCACCTGTTCCTGGTGGCATATCAAAAATTAAATAATCCAATTCACCCCAAACACAATCGGTTATAAACTGTTTTAAAGCCGAAGTTGCCATTGGTCCACGCCAAACAACTGCTTGATCTTCACTTATTAAAAAACCAATAGACAAAACCTTAATTCCACGAGTTTCAACTGGAATCATATAAGTTTTACCATCTTCTTTATGCACTTGTGGTCTTGCACCTTTAATTCCAAACATTGTTGGCATAGAAGGTCCGTAAATATCGGCATCAATTATACCGACCTTAGCTCCTTGTTGTGCCAAGCCTAAGGCTAAATTAGCCGCAACGGTTGATTTTCCAACACCACCTTTTCCACTTGAAACGGCAATAATATTTTTAACTTTTGGTAAAACAGGCGTTTCATCTCTAGAACTCGTAACCCTTGAAGTAAAATTTACTTTCACTTCTAAATCTTTAGAAACTTCTTCTGCAATTGAGGCTCTACAATCTGCTTCAATTTTTCCTTTTAGCGGACAAACAGGTGTAGTTAATACTACTGTAAAACTTAATTTATTACCTTCAATTTCAATGTCTTCAATCATATTTAAAGAAACTAAGTCTTTCTTTAAATCTGGATCATCTACTAAACTTAAAGCCGCTATTACTTTTTCTTTTGTAATCATAATGTATTTAACCCTAAAGGTATAATTTTGTTTGCAATTGCAAAGGTAGAACTATAAGTGCATTTTTTTTAAGAATATTCTTTGGTTCGTACACTAACTTAACTCATAACTTTCAAATAGTTACAAAAATTACCAAATGCCAGTTTTTTCACACTTACATTGTCATACTCAATTTTCATTATTAGATGGTGCAGCTTCAATTAAAGATATGATTGCAAAGGCTAAAGCCGATAATATGCCAGCAGTTGCTCTTACCGATCATGGCAATATGTTTGGAGCTTTTGAATTTGTAAACACTTGTAATAAAGAGGGGGTAAAAGCAGTTGTTGGTTGTGAATTTTATGTTGTAGAAGACAGGTTTCAAAAATCTTTTACGAAAGGTAAAAAAGATAAAAGATACCACCAGCTAATGTTTGCCAAAAACCAAGAAGGCTACAAAAATTTATCAAAACTTTGTAGTATTGGCTTTATTGAAGGACAATACAGTAAATTTCCAAGAATTGACAAAGAAGTAATTAAAAAACACAAAACAGGTTTAATTGCTACCAGTTGCTGTATTGGTGCCGAAATTCCACAAACAATTGTGAGATATGGCGAAGAAGAAGGAGAAAAAAAACTATTAGAATGGTTAGATATTTTTGAAGATGATTTTTTCTTAGAATTGCAACGCCACAATATTATGGATATTGATATAGATGGTGCAGCAAGTGGTTGGTCTCAAGAAGACGTAAATCAAGTTTTATTAAAATGGGGCGAAAAATATAAAATTCCAGTAATTGCCACAAACGACTCTCATTATGTAGAAGAAAACGATTGGTATCCACACGATATTTTACTTTGTGTAAATACTGGAGAGAAAATTCATACGCCCAAAGGACACGGTAAAGGAAAAAGATTTGGCTTTCCTAATGAACAATTTTACTTCAAATCACAAGCTGAAATGAATGAATTGTTTAAAGATGTACCTTTTGCCATTGATAATACAAACTTGTTGATTGAAAGAATTACACCACCCCAAATAAAAAGAGATATATTACTTCCAGCATACAATTTACCTGATGGATTCAAAACTCAAAACGATTATTTACGACATATTACCTTTGAAGGGGCAAAAAGAAAATACGGAGAAGTTACAGCTGAAATATCGGAAAGACTTGACTATGAGCTAAAGATTATAGAAGGTATGGGTTTCCCTGGCTACTTTTTAATTGTTCAAGATTTTACAACAGTGGCAAGAGAACTAGGCGTTTCAGTTGGTCCTGGGCGTGGTTCTGCAGCGGGATCTGCGGTAGCTTATGCAACTGGAATTACTAATATTGATCCTATAAAATATAAATTACTTTTTGAAAGATTTTTAAATCCAGAAAGGGTAACAATGCCCGATATTGATATTGATTTTGATGATGAAGGGCGTGGTAAAATTATTGACTATGTTGTAAAAAAATATGGCGAAAATCAAGTAGCTCAAATCATTACCTATGGAACAATGGCAGCAAAATCATCAATTAGAGATGTAGGACGTGTATTAGATTTACCCTTGCCCGAAACTGATAGAATTGCTAAACTTGTTCCTGATATTTCATTGAAAAAAGTATTTGGTTTAGACGATGCTGGTTTGAAAGAAAAACTTAATTCAGATCAAATTGCACAAGTTCACGAGCTTAGAAAAATAGCAAAAGGAGATGATTTAGCAGGAAAAACATTGCAAGCTGCTCAACGTTTAGAAGGTTCGGTTAGAAACACAGGTGTTCACGCCTGTGGCGTAATAATTACCCCAGATGATATTAGAGAATATATTCCTGTATGTACATCTAAAGATTCGGATTTACTACTTACACAATTTGATAACAAATTAGTAGAAGATGCAGGCTTATTGAAAATGGACTTTTTGGGTTTGAAAACCTTAACCATTATTAAAGATGCCATTGAAAACATTAAACTAAGACATAATATTGAAATTGACCCAGACGAAATTCCATTAGATGACCTAGCTACATACGAACTTTTTCAGCGAGGTGAAACAATTGGTATTTTCCAATTTGAGTCGGCGGGAATGCAAAAATATATGCGAGAATTACTGCCTACCAATATTGAAGATATAATAGCAATGAATGCTTTGTATCGTCCCGGTCCAATGGAATACATTCCTCTTTTTGTTGATAGAAAACATGGTAGAAAGCCAGTAGAGTTTCCTCACGAGTTACTTTCAGAAATTTTATCTGATACTTATGGAATAATGGTGTACCAAGAGCAAATTATGCAAACTGCTCAGATTATTGGTGGTTTTACTTTGGGTGGAGCAGATATTTTGCGTAGAGCAATGGGAAAAAAGAAAATGGATGTAATGGCTCAACAAAAAGAAATTTTTGTAAAAGGAGCAAAAGAATTACATAGCATTTCAGAAAAAAAATCAGCAGAAATATTCGATATGATGGCTGAATTTGCTAAATATGGATTTAACCGTTCTCACGCTGCTGCTTACTCACTTTTAGCTTACCAAACTGCCTATTTAAAAGCACATTATCCAGCAGAATTTATGGCATCGGTGCTTACACACAATATGAGTGACATTACCAAATTAAATTTCTTTTTAAACGAATGTAACCGAATGGGCATAAAAGCCTTAGTGCCTGACATAAATGAAAGTTATGTAAAATTTACAGTAAACCAACAGGGTGAAATTAGATTTGGAATGGCTGCTGTTAAAGGTGTTGGAAGTGCTATTGTTCAAGAAGTAATAAATGAAAGAAATAAAAACGGACATTTTAAGAGTGTTTTTGATTTAACAAAGAGAGTTGAATCAAAATCAATGAATAAACGACTACTTGAAAATTTAGTAAAAGCTGGTGGTTTTGATAGTATTGGAATGCCACGTTCTATGTATATAGAACCAGATGAAAATGATGGGCAAACAGGAGTTGAAAAAGCACTAAAGTTTGGGAAATCTTACCAAAGTCAACAATCTAGCAATCAGGCAAGCTTATTTGGGGCAGTTGGCATTGATGATATTCAAGAACCAAAAATTTCAGAACGTGAAGAGTGGACATTAATTGACAAGTTAAATTTAGAAAGAGAAGTTACTGGTATTTTCTTATCATCGCACCCATTAGATGAATATAAATTGGAGATTGAAAGCTTTTGTAACTGCACTCTGCCCGAAATTGAAAAATTTAAAAATAAAGGGGTGAACTTAGGAGTAATAGTTCAAACACATCAATCAAGAACCACAAAAACTGGCAAGCCTTTTGGTATAATAAAGTTAGAAGATAAAGATGGTTCTTATGAATTAGCACTTTTTGGAGAAGATTACCTAAAATTCAAATACTTTTTTGAACCTGGGCAGGCTTTATACTTAAAAGCAACTTATCAGGCGAGAAAATGGAATAAAGATGAATTTGAACTTAAGGTAAATCAAATATCATTGATGAGTGAAGTAAGGTCAACTACACGAAAAATCATAATTAAAATGAGTTTAGTTGAGCTGAAAGATTATAATATAAATGAGTTAATAAACATTATTAAGTGCCACCCTGGCAAGATTGGATTAAGAATAGAAGTGGAGGATGCAGAGAATAAAATTGCCTTTTACTCAAGTAAATACATGGTTGAAATTCACGATAATTTTATTGAAGAATTTAATGCATTAAAAATAGGAAAAATTGAATTTTCTCAGTAAAATCAACATTTTTTCAACAGAATTAGACCTGATAATCAATTTATTGTATTTTTTTTTTAGCATTTTCATATAAAATTATTTTTTTTTACTAAATTGCAATGGATATTAATAATTCCTCCTCAAATTATTTATGTCAGATAACATATTCATACAACTAAGCAATCAGTCTTCAGAGACTGAAGAAATAGATTTAATTCTTCAACAAGTTGATGTTGATGAAGTTGTCTATAGTAGTGAAACCCTATCCAGTTTAGAAATTGCTTACAGATTGGCAACCTCATTAGTTGACTACAAACGTATTTTTAGAGTTTCATTATTGATAGCTAAAACCTATTTAGCGAATGTAGACATTCCTAAAACTTCAAGTTACCTAAAAATATGCAAGGATTTATTCTCATTTGAAAATGAGAAAAGGTACTTGGCTGAGTTTCACAGAATCAGAAGTGTATTTTATATTATACAGAGTAAGTATTTTGAGGCAATTTCTGATTTAATAAAATTACACAACATTGGTAAGGAAATAGATGACAACTTTTACCGCTTTAGAGCATTAATAGGTTTAGGATATACCAATTTAAAAATAAATTCTCTTTCAGATTCATACCAATACTACAACAAAGCATTCGATATTATAAGCCAATACAATGAAAATGACATACCAAAAGTTTTATTGAGAGATTACGGAAATGCTCTTTTATATTGTAAAAAATATAAAAAAGCACTAAAAATATTAAAGAAAACTGAAGCTTATACAATAGAGAAAAATATACCAAGACATTTAGCTACTGTTTATCATGCAATTGCAAAAGTATATTTAGAATTAAGAGAATATGATAAATGTTTACTATATGCAAATAAATTAGAAAAAACAAAATTAGGGTCTCACAATTTAATTAGTAAACTCAGTACTATTTATAAAGCTGAATGCTTATTAGCTAACAAACAATATTTGAAAGCTCATAAGCTATTGATAAAAGCAATTGAAAGTCCCTCAAAATCAAATTTATGTAAACCATATATTTTACTTTCAAAATCTTATGAGGCAATTGGAGATTCTGAAAGCTC
>JAHDDA010000178.1:3321-5785 GCA_020629595.1 Chitinophagales bacterium | reverse complement strand
CATTGCCAAAAATGTTTTCACTGTCGGCAACTATTAAAGAATCGTTGTTAATTTCGGATAAATCGAAATAATCAAATTCAGATTGATAATAATAAGGTGGCTCTTCTTTTTCAATAACTGTATCTTGAATAGCTACATTATTTGTATCGTTTTCAAACCATTCATTTAACGAGCCGAAATTATTAGTTAACTTTTCTATTTCGGCTTCTTTTTTAGCATTAGCTAATCTTTTATTATTTTCAAATTTAATAAAATCGGTAATAGATAATTCCTCTTTTTTAGTATTGAAGATTTTATTAGATTTTTCACTTACAATTGGGTAATTCTTCCAATCTTTTGTGGTAGTTATTATTTGTTTACTTTTTTTAGAATAATCCCAAAATTGTATATTATTTACTCTATCTGTATTTGGGTTTGTTTTGGCTATTTTTTTAAATACAGGTTTAAATTCAACAGAGTTAATAAGGCTGTCTTGCAAAGTATAATCATATTTTGGATTTACCACCAAAGAATCTTTAAAAGTAACTAATGTATCGTTTTTAACAAATACGCTATCGAATTTTCCTGAATAAATATTGTAAATTCCATTTAAATCGCTTAAAAAGGCAAAACTAGTATCGTTCAATTGCTTAACTTGCTTTTCATTGGCAAAATCGGTATTACTAATTTGAACCAATGGCTGTTTTATGTCTTCAAATTGGTAAAAGAAAACATCAAAATCATTAAAAACTCTTTTTTGCGATAATAAAGAGTCCATTTTTAAATCTTCTATTTCTTCGTTTGCTCTATTTGAGGTAAATAAAACACCTTCAACTCCATTAAAATTGGCATATTGCGGTTCAAGATCATCGAAAACATCATTGGTTAAACGAGTTGTTTTGGTATTCGGAATATTGTATAAATACAAATCGGTAACACCATTTCTTGTGGCAGAAAAAACCATTTTGCGAGCATTATTGGTAAATGAAGCTCCCAAAACTTGTTGAAATTTTGTTATAGCACTTTTTTCAACTGTACCTTCTTCTACATTATGAATTTCGAGCCAAATAACATCTTTCTTTTCGTAAATAATCGCTAAATTTTGACTTCTTTTATCCCAAGCTAAAATTGGATAAGTTTCTTGTAATGGTAATTCGTAAGTCTTAAATTTTGAACGTAGTATTTTTTCTTTTTTCTCAGTTTCGGTATTGTATAAAAATACTCTTTCTAAACCATTTTCATTATGAGAATAAGCGATATATTTTCCGTTTGGCGAAATAGTTAAATCAACTAAATTGGCTTTTCTAAAACGCTTTTTTGTGTTTAAAACTAAATTTTCTTCAGTTACATTAATACTATCTCTTTTTGCCTCATCTGTATCAAAACCTTCAATTATTGAATTTCGCCAATCTTCAACTAATTGTGTGGTTGTATAGCCCGTTGCAAACATTAATCCTGCATCAACACTTCTATTTACGCGAGTTACATATAATATATTTGAAATGGCTTCAATTCCATAATTTTGCTCTATATAATACCAAAATGAATGTCCAACTAAGGTTTCTTCTTCTGGAAATAATTTATTAAGATTTTTAAGTTTTCTTTTTCTTAATAAACGTTTTAATTCCTGACTTTTTTCTGTACTCCAAGCTTCACCAACATAAGCTATTAATCCGTTTTTGAACCAATTAGGCATTTCTAAGAGTACCGAATTTTGTAAAATTTCTTGAATTGAAGCTCCAAAAATCATTCTTTCTAAAATAGCACTTGTAATTCCTTCCCTAATTTGTTTTTCTAAATCTGAATAATTACCATTGTAATAAACGAATATCTTATTACCTAACAATTCAGTTGTTCCAGCTTGATTATTTCTATCAATTCCAATTCCTACATTTGTTTGAATTACATCTGAATGGTTGTGATATACTAAAATCTGAATTTTATCGGAAAGGGAATGTTCTAAAAGTTGTTCAATTTTTGGCAATTCGGCTTCGGTAAATTGCAAAGCATAACGTGCTAAAGCCTGCCCACCTTGATAAAAATAAACAACAGAATTATCTGCTTCGTAATTCGACCAAATAGAATTTTTATATTGTACTCTATTTTTTCCAAATTCTGTTTCAAATGTTTGAGATTTAGTTTCTTGAACTAAAAAAGCAAACACGAATAAACACAATGATTTTAACAGAAAATTTATATTCCTACTTTTAAATATTTTATTCTTTACATTCATAAATTAAAAGGTGTAGAACTTTAACGTTGGCTACTACAATTTATTTGACGCATAAAACCCTAAAAAAGTTCAATTTAGGTTAAATATAGACCAAGTTTACTAATATTTGACATTTGAGCATAAAGAATAGAAGGTTCAAGCATAAGTTGTAAAGATGTAAACAGAAATGAGAAATGAGAAGTCAGAAGATGGATGAGTAGATGATAGATGATAAGTTATTAACTTTGCTTCAAAATTTTAAAATGGCTGGAA
>JAHDDA010000178.1:0-3221 GCA_020629595.1 Chitinophagales bacterium | reverse complement strand
TAGATGATAGATGATAAGTTATTAACTTTGCTTCAAAATTTTAAAATGGCTGGAAATTCTTTTGGTACGTTATTTAAGATTTCAACTTTTGGCGAATCGCATGGTAAAGGTATAGGAGTTGTAATTGATGGTTGCCCCGCAGGTTTAGCAATTGATGCCGATTTTATACAAGCAGAATTGGCACGTAGAAAACCTGGACAATCAAATATTGTTACCCAACGTAAAGAAAGTGATACTGTAGAAATTCTTTCAGGTGTTTTTGAAGGTAAAGCAACAGGAACACCTTTGGCAATGTATATAAAAAATAAAGATCAAAAATCGAAAGATTATAGCCATATTGCCGATAAATTTCGCCCTTCACACGCAGATTATACTTATTTCAAAAAATACGGATTAAGAGATTATAGAGGTGGCGGACGTTCTTCGGCACGTGAAACAGCAGCACGTGTAGCAGCAGGTGCTATTGCCAAATTGTTTTTAAATCATTACAATGTAAAAATAACTGCTTATGTTTCGCAAGTAGGCGAAATTGCCTTAAACAAATCTTATAAAGAAATTGATTTTAGTGAAATTGAAAAAAATGTAATTCGTTGTCCTGATGCTGAAATGGCAGAAAAAATGATTGCCTACATTAAAGAAATCAGAAAACAAGGCGATACCATTGGAGGAATTATTGATTGTGTTATTGAAAACTGCCCAGTTGGTTTGGGAGAACCAGCTTTTGATAAATTACACGCTGAGATAGGAAAAGCAATGTTGAGCATTAATGCTGTAAAAGGTTTTGAATATGGTTCGGGTTTTGAAGGAGTAAAAATGAAAGGCTCTACACACAACGATATTTTTGAAACAAACGAAGCTGGAGAAGTAAAAACACAAACCAACTTTTCGGGTGGTATTCAGGGCGGTATTTCTAATGGAATGGAAATATATTTTAGAACGGCATTTAAGCCAGTAGCAACATTACAACAATTTCAGCAGAGCATTAATGAAGAAAACGAAAAAGTTGAAATAATAGGAAAAGGCAGACACGACCCTTGTGTTGTTCCACGTGCAGTACCTATTATTGAAGCAATGGCGGCTTTGGTTATTGCCGATTATTTATTGATTAACAAAACTATTAGACTTTAGAAGTCAGAAGTCAGAAGTCAGAAGTCAGAAAATTTAACAAATTAAAAAACAAGATGAAATATTTTTTACTTTTCTTAGGTGTTTTAGCCATAATTACATTAATAAGTTCGTGTGTAAACACCGATGATACCGATTATGTAGCAGTAAATGAGCAAGAAATTTCAGATTATTTAGAAAACAATAATATTGATGCCACAGCAACGGGTTCTGGTTTGTATTATAGAATTACAAAACCTGGTAATCAAATTCAATATCCAACAGCTACAAGCAATGTAAGTGTTTACTACAGAGGTTACACGCTTAGTGGCTCTACTTTCGATAGCCGACAAGCACCACAAGCTCCAATTACCTTTAATCTTCAAGGAGTTATTCAAGGTTGGACAGAGGGCATTCAATTAGTAAGTAAAGGTGGCGAAATTCAGTTATTTATTCCATCACATTTAGGTTATGGTTCCAATCCACCTACATCTGCAATACCTGCAAATGGCGTTCTTATATTTGATGTAGAGTTGGTTGATTTTTAAAAAAGAAAAAACGAAACCACTAAACTAGCCAACATCCCTAAAACTATAACAAACAAATAAGAAAGCAGTAAAATAAAAAATTTTAGAAAGGTTTTACCATAAGATTGCTTGTAAACTTTTATTAAGCTAACATATAGCAATATCAAATTTAAAAGCAAGGTAAAACCAGTTAAATCAAGCATAAAATAAGAAAGTAACATAGCTATAATGAAGGTACAGTAAAATAATGCTTGGTAGTGCGTTGCAAAAACTAAATGGTTAACATACAATTCTTTCCTCCTTACATATATAATTTTAAGCAAGAAGGCAAAAACTGGAATTAATAACAAAATTGTAATCGAAAGCTGCTGAAAAAAGTGCTTAGATAAGTTTTCTATACCATTTTCTCTCAGTTTTGAAGCTTGTTTTATTGCTAATATTGGAATCTTACCAGTAATTTTTGTAGAATCTAAAATTTCTTGATGACTATATTTTTGCTTACTGGTTAGCATTTGTAAAGCAATTTCATAGGGTTTTTGGTCAGCACTATTCCAAATATTGATTTCTACATCTTCCTCCATAATTTCTTCCTGAACAGAGTTGCTTTCATTATCAATATTCAGATTATTTAAAGAAAGTAATGCAAAAAATATTAAACTAGATACAAAAAGCAACCTATGCGGACTAACATATTTTACTCGCTTACCTTTTTTGAACTCGTTTGTTAAAAAACCAGGTTTAAAAATTAGATTCCAAAATGTTTTCCAAAACTTGAATTCAAATGTGGCTAATTGACCAAAAAATGTTTTAAATACTTCAAACAGGGTAAAAGCAAAATCACTATTTTTCTGCCCACAATTTGGGCAAAAGTTATCTTTTGTAGAATTTGTGAAAGACCAATCACAATTCAAACATTTATCAAGTTTATGTTTTATTTTACTCAACTTTATAGACTTAAATTAAATTTCAGCTTTTCAAAAATAAGCAAATTCAAATTATATATCCTGAAATCGAAATTTAACGACCATTAACACCACTTTATATTTCCTTAGCATTTTATAATTTCACGTTTTTGTAACTTTGCAGAAAACAAAGCGAAATAGACTTCTATTTATTTTAAAAGTAGCTTAAACCTTAAATATATAAGTGGTCTATAATTTGTTTAAATAATTTATAAAAATAAAGAAATGAAAAATTTATTATTCGTTTTATTCTTGTTTTTTGTAGGAACATCTATTGCAAACGCTCAACAATTAGCACCTGTAAAGTGGGAACATAAAGTTGAAAAATTAGAAGACGGCACTTTCAAAGTAGATTTAATTGCCAATGTTGATGATGGTTGGTACATTTATTCTCAAGAATTAGAAGAAGGTGGACCAGTACCTACAAGTGTTGAATTTAACGGTAAAGGCATTGAAGTAGTAAAAGAAACCGAAGAAATTGGTAAATTAAAAGAAGGTTTTGACGAAATGTTTGAAATAAACATTCGTAAATATGCCAAAAACGTTGTTTTTTCAACCGTTATAAAACCATTGAATAAAAAAGTAACCAATACTATTGCTTCAGTTCGTTTTATGTGTTGCGATAATA